>JABMRO010000010.1 GCA_013202635.1 Planctomycetota bacterium | reverse complement strand
ATTGCCCTCCCATCGCTGTAAAAGATCACTTGCCGGACACCTGGTCTTTTTCATTTAATACTCCACTTTGCTTTCGAAACAGTTTTCCACGATTTTCTCAATTGTTGGTGGACTGAAAAGTACATCAAAAACCAAATCAACTGTTCATTTAAGCCGGTAAAGCCATTATCAAATTCTTCGTCCTAATAAGTGATGAAAATCCTATTCTATGTGCCATTTGCAAGTGAACAAATCAAATAAATAGGCCCACGGACACCTAAAAGGCATCTTGTCCGGGTTCTGCTGCAGCGTGAAGATTTATAATTCTTTACTTTGATAAGGAAAGTACCTGCCTGTTTGGGTCGATATGTTCAGACAGGCTAACCAGTTAAATCTCAAATCCGGAGAGGGTTGGAGTTTTATCGAATGATTATTAATAGCAGCAGTCTGCTGACGAAACAGTGCGGTCGAGACATAGTGCACAGATGGGAGCGAAATCCTCTTATCGGCATTAATGACCTGGATTTCAATTGTTCCGACATACACAATGCCGGGGTGGTTTATTTCCGCGGAGAAGTTCTTCTTCTTGTAACCATCGAATATCTTACCGGTCACCAAGGTATCCATCTGGCTCGGCCAATTTCGGACGGGCATTACAAAGTGGAAAGTAAACCATTTTTGAATCAATCGGAGGAGCACAAGTACTTGCGTCATGAATCGAGAGGTGTGCTGGACGGAAGAGTGACATTTCTCGATGGTGTCTATTACATCCTTTACAACGCATTCGGCAACTACGGTTACAGACTCGCACTTGCAAGGACAGAAGATTTCAGGAGCGTGGAGCGTATTGGATTAATCTCGGAGCCGGACACAAAGGCCGGGGCGTTATTTCCTACTAAGATAAAAGGACGATACGCCAGGCTGGAAAGGCCCAGCGACGGCAGCATATGGATAACCTACAGCGACGACCTTTTACACTGGGGCGGTTCAGAACTTGTTATTTCTCCGAGAGGAGGTTTTTGGGACGAGAGCCGAATTGGAGCAGGAGCAACTCCGATGGAAATCGAGCAGGGCTGGCTCGTGCTCTACTACGGAGTAAAGGACACTTCAGCGGGTCCCATCTACCGGACCGGTGCTGTTATCCTCAACAGGCAAGAGCCAACGGAAATCATAGGAAGGACTAACATCCCAATCCTATCACCTCGTGAGAACTACGAAAGAATCGGTGACGTGCCAAACCTTGTTTTTCCAACCGGTGCTCTTGCCGATAATGACGGCAATTTGAAAATCTTCTACGGTGCAGCAAACAGTTGTATTTGCGTCGGGACAACAACAATTGAGAAAATCGTGGAAAACTGTTTCGAAAGCAAAGTGGAGTATTAAATGAAAAAGACCAGGTGTCCGGCAAGTGATCTTTTACAGCGATGGGAGGGCAATCCCGCGATTACAATGGAGGACATTCCTTTCCGAGCCAACACGGTATTCAACGGCGCTCCCATCGTGGCTGAAGACGGAGTTTATCTTCTGCTTCGGATTGAAGGTCAGCATGGCTACTCATTTTTCGCTTTGGCAAGGAGCACAGACGGTTTTAATTTTACTGTTGATGAAAAACCTGTAATGCTGCCCGCAAAAGAGGGGCCTTTTGCCTTGTACGAGACAAAGGGAATCGAAGACCCGAGGGTGACCATTATTGAAGATACCTGCTACGTTGTCTATACGGCCGTGGGAGACTGCGGGCCACGCATCGCTTTAGCTAAAACGACCGACTACGTTAACTATGAACGTATAGCACTGATTTCCGAACCGGGCAACAAGGACGGGTTACTCTTTCCAAGAAAAATTAGGGGAAGATACGCAAGATTCGACAGGCCAATCGGCCTCGGCGAAGGATGCATCTGGGTCTCCTATTCACCCGATCTTATAAACTGGGGAAGCTCAGAACAGGTAATCGGACCTCATGAAGGTTTCTGGGACGAATTCAGAGTCGGGGCTTCGGTTACCCCGATAGAAACGGACGAGGGCTGGCTCGAGATTTATCACGGGGTAAAAATGACATCCGCCGGCCCGATTTACAGAATCGGCGCGGTACTTCTTGACCTGGATTACCCGTCAAAAGTCATAAAGCGCAGCAGCCGCCCAATCCTTTCACCGAGAGAAGAATATGAGCGTATCGGAGACGTCGGCAACGTCTGTTTTGCATGCGGAGCGGTCATGGCCGATGACGGTGAAATGAAAATCTACTACGGCGCAGCAGACACTTCAATCTGCGTGGCCACATGCACACTCGAACAAATCTTAACAGAAGCATTCTAACATTAGCAGCACATCACGAGTACTAAGTCCAATATCCTTGAGACAAAGTCTAAATCGGATTGGGTGGGTGAAAAAGCAGGGGCTGAATCTCTTTTATCGTGTAAGAAAAATCTTTTTCAAATGCGCTATCCGGTCAGGCTCAGAAATCTGAGAATATAGGGCCCAAGAATCAGCAGCGCAATCACCACAGAGCCAGAGGCGGAAATGAGCACTGCGCCGGCGGCCACATCTTTGGCCTTTTCCACAAGAGGATGAAATTCGGGAGAAGCCACATCGGCCAAAAATTCAAGCGCCGTATTCATCGCCTCTGCCGTCCAAACAGCCATTATCGCGATAACCATCCAGCACCACTCTCCGTGGGAAAGCCGAAAGAAAGCGGCTACAACCAGAACAAGAAAAGACGCAGTGGCGTGGAGCCATGCGTTGTGCTGGGACTTGACCATCAGGATGATGCCCTGGATTGCATACCTGAAGCTTTTTACCCTTCCTGCAATTGAGAAACGTTCTGAAGACGGCCTGTGGGAAATATGTTCGGTCAAACTCTGCTTGTCCACTTTTGTCAGCCTTTCTTTTACGAGCTATTAGTGCCTGCCGATGTTTCCAGTAAAGAAATTTAACTTTTTGATTCGCCTTCGACGAAGCTATTGAAATAGATTCCTCCACTTCACCCCCGTGCTTTCTTGCGAAAGCAAGAACGGGGGCTTCGGTCGGAATGACATTATATATAGAATATTACACTCATTTTTAGAAACGGTTCTACTATTAATTTCATATCGGCATAAATATGTCTCAAATCAAGCAGAAATTACGGTTTAGGCTTTAACAGAAAAGCCTTGTTTTTCAGAAAATATTATTTAACACCGTCTGACAGCTCAGTTTAGACGGCATAGACATCTTGCTCAACTGCGACTGAGTGTGTTATAATTACAGCAGATTAGCATATCAGCGAAATTCGCTATTTTGAAAGAAAAGGTGAGCGTCATGCGCAGGCGAAACGGCTTTACACTGATAGAGCTTCTGGTGGTCATCGCCATCATAGCGCTACTGATGGCGATACTAATGCCAGCGCTTCAGCGGGTAAAGGAGCAGGCCAAGGAGGTAGTCTGCAAGAGTCATCTGCACCAATGGTCCGTCTGCTTTGCGATGTACACGTCCGACTATGACGGCAGGTTCATGCCGGGTATCGACGAAGACTGGGCAACGGGGCGATACTCGTGGATATATACGCTGATTCCCTATCACAACGATCCTGTTATTCGCCTTTGCTTAAAGGCCAGGCATACCGTCGATGAGGGCGGCAGAATGCCCTGGGTGGCCTGGGACGTTAGCAAAACCAATCCCAGTGATTTTTCTTATCTTAAGGAACCCCTGTATAAGATCGGCAGTTACGGATTGAACTGGTGGGTCAATGACAGCGACCTGGTTGTTGGCGCACATGATGCGAAAAACAAATGGCGCCGGAGCGGCCAAAAGAATTCGAGCATGATTCCTGTGTTAATGGACTGCGGGTTCATGCTGGTCCGACCTGAGCCATCAGACCCACCTCCGGACCAAGACGGAGAATTTCTCTGGGCATTCGGCGGCGGGATGAGACGTGTCTGCACGAATCGGCACAACGGTGAGGTAAACATTCTCTTTATGGACTGGTCAACGCGCAAGGTGGGTCTGAAGGAACTTTGGACGCTAAATTGGCACCGCAGTTTTGATACTCGCAATCCCTGGAGCCCAGCCGGCTTCGTACAGCCATCTGATTGGCCCCAATGGATGAGGAAGTTTAAGGACTACTGAAAAGAGGTTTTACGCTCACGGGGTGGATAAGATTTGCTCTGCTTGAATGCTGTGATTTGAAAAGAAGGTCTGACTGCCCATATGTGGTCCGGATGATATTTACCTGCCGAAAGAACTCTTATTTTCGATATTTCTCTTATCTGTCCTTTGAATTCCCGGCCTGTTTGATTTAGGCTTCGAGTGAGAGTCAGCTTTTTTCGGAGTCCCGCCTTTCATTAGGGACAGGGCTTTAACACAAGCCGCTTTGGTAGTACGGTCACGATGCTTTAGCCCCTGCTCAAGAACCTCCACAGCCAGTTTCTTCATCCTGCCCTTCATACTCCGCAGTCCGTAGGCCGCAGCTTTCTTTGTTGTCCTTGAGTAGTTGCCCATCAATGTCTCTGTGAATATAGCCAGGCCATCTTCCTGCATCCACGACAGATTGAAAGCCGCCAGCCTGGCAGTTGTAATATCATTTGAGCACAACTTCCGTGTTAGCTGCCTCAGAAGTTCGATAGCCGCCT
>JABMRO010000094.1 GCA_013202635.1 Planctomycetota bacterium | reverse complement strand
GTCCATTCTCAACCGCTGGCTATAATAAGCTTACAGCATTTTGGGACACTGCAAGCTTATCGCTCATAAGGGTTCGACCGGTTTACGGGATCATAACGAACAATCACCAAATATCATTTCAAGAACATCAGAATCATCTTAACAATTTCATAAAACGCAGGCCTGAGTCGGGTGGACCGAAGATGCCGCGAGAATGGGCCACGACAAAGCTCGTCGGAGCGTCATCTTCGCAGCCGACCGGCTCAGGCCGGACAACATAGTTATCGCTAAAGATATCAGCATTTTGCAAATATCTTTGCATAGTCAACATCGAAAGTTGTTCCGTTTTTCAGCATCGCCCAGCAGATCACTAACAGTTTCCTGGCAAGAGCAACAATCGCAACCTTTGAACGTTTTTTATCACCGCGTTTAATCTTATTATAAATCTCCCGCATCCATGGTTCTCTTAAGCCAAGCCAACTCACTTCAACTAAAAGCGTTCGAAGAAGCTTATTGCCGCACTTGGATATTCGGCCGGTAATATCAACCTGCCCCGATTGCCAGCGTCTCGGAACCATGCCGACGTAGCTGCTGACATGTCTGCCATTCTTAAACCTGTGCGGATCATCGATGATCGCAACAACTGCTTCAGAGAGCCTTGGGCCAACGCCTGGTATTGTTCGAAGAAGTTTTACCCTTTCATCAGATTCGCCAAGGGCATTTAGTTTAAACTCTACTGCAGTGAGTTCTTCGGTTGTATTATCAAGTTGATTAAGCTCGCTATGCAACTGCCCTTTCCATATTTGCTCCATATCATCAATCTCTTTGACAGGTATTGACATTGCCCTGATCGACTTAAGTGCTTTAATCGTCCAGCCCTTTTTGCCGCTGGGAAGGTGAATGTCTTCGCGGCCAAGTATCGCACGGATTGAGTTCTTGATCTTGGTGATACGCTTTACAACATCATCACGGTAATTGATCAACGATCGTTTTTGACGAACTTCTCTTATAGGAACATGTACCATCGGAAAAAATCCTGTATGGTACATCATAGCAAGTCGCTGAGCATCTTTGCGGTCGCTCTTGTTAGGATTGTTCTTCCACTTCCACGCTGCGTGATTAGTATTAGCGACCTTAAATGCTATATCTAACGCCCAGAGTATATCTGCAACCCAACCCATTTGAGAGCCAGTCTCAAAGAGAACGATCTCGATCTGGTCAGCAAACTCAACGAATAGATCGTGCATAACTTGCTTGCGAGTACGGAGAGTCTTATATTTACATTTCAAAGAGCTTCTGTCAAAAATACAAACTGCACTGTTGTTTTTGCCAAGGTCGATCGCTAAAATCTTACTCATAGTCAGGTATCCTTTCTAATTGTTTGAACACAATTTGTGGCCCCACTGCGGTGACCACGCTTAGCGTATCATAAACGATACGCAATCAAGGGTACCTGGCTTTCATGTTTTCTCAACCTTCGGATCGACAGTCCGATACACCCTCTCACAAGTCCTTATACCATAGGGCTTTATAGCCGTCATTTTGGCGCTATGCAGGAAAAGGGTAGGTGAATGGTAGATGGAGGGTAGATGAAGGGTACATGGGCAGATCACTTTTCAGATCACCAAGGGGTGTGGGGAGAAGGGGAGAATGGGCACCAGTTGAGACCTCATTGAGATCACCAGCAGGGAGGATTGGCAAAATCAGCCTTCCTAGAAGTGTGTCAAAACTCATCTTACTCCCTGAACAGTCCCCCAGGCCGATCCAAAAAACAGACAGCATCAGTAGCACAGCCATCATCCTAAATGTTGAGCTTACTATGTTCGGTTTACAGGGACTCTCCCTTCTGAGATTCGGCCAACAGGCCAATCACTTTCTTCCCAATCATGTTTGACACAGTTCCTGTTATGCTGCTCTCCTATAACTCTTCAGAAGCCCACCAAGCCGTTCATGGCAGACGATCTTACCATCTCCTTGCAGGGGGGTAATGATGTTGTTGCCTATACGAGGTATTCTTGATTGTCCACGGTGAATCTGGTAAAATTATCGAAGTCGTACGGACAATTATGACTTCTGACCACGTAGATGGGAAATATCAGTTACATATAATGATCCAAAAAAGTGAATGGGTATAAACTGAAAGTTGAGTGTTGAATATTTCCGCATGGGTGGAACCCACCCTACATAGGAGGTAAGGCATGAAGCGACGTACATTTATTAAGGCTAGTGGAGCTTTGGGATTGCAGATGGTTTTGCCGTGGGAAGGAGTATATGCTCAATCGCAAGAGAAGGGCACATTTCCTACGAAGAAGTCATCGGATCGGATGTTGTTTCCGCGGCCAATAGACGGGGCAGATGTGTCGATATCGCCGGTAGGGTTGGCATGGTTGCCGTGTCCTGGGGCGGCAGAGTATCGTGTTGATATCTTCGAGAAGAACAGACGGCGGGTTTATAGTCAGAAGGTGGGAAAGGATCCGGTTCATCTGCCGGATCAAGTGTTTCCGTCCGGGGATTATTCTTGGGATGTCATCGCACTGGACGAAAAGGGCACGGATATCGCGAGTCGAGGGAAACAATCCTATACTATTCTGCCAAGGGCGGCGAAACTTCCCTGGGTAGATGCACGGGAGTTGCTGAGCCGGGTACCGGCGGAGCATTCTCGCATTCTCTATCCCAAGGCCGATTTGGATCATATCCGGGCAACGCTATCCTCTACACGGGCACAATCCTGGAAGGCCTGTCGGGCAAAGGCAGAT
>JABMRO010000093.1 GCA_013202635.1 Planctomycetota bacterium | reverse complement strand
GTAGTGAATAGCTCTGGCGGCAAGCTCTTTGCCTGTACCGCTTTCCCCGGTGATCAGCACAATGGCCGAAGCGGACGATGCTTTACCTATGGCTATGAATACCTTGCGCATCCCTTCGGAACTGCCGATAAGACCTTTATGTTTGGGAACTGTTTTTTCCGCTTTAGCGAGTCCGGACCTGCGCACCATTGCTTTGTCCAGTACACGATGAACAGCGGACAAAAGCTCCGTGTCGGTGAAGGGTTTTGCTAAAAATTCTTCTGCTCCGGTTTTGACGGCCTCAACCGCTCCCTCAATCGACGGATAGCCGGTAATCATCATAACTTCGGTATCTTCGTAGTTTTCTCGAATGTGCCGAACCAGGTCCATACCGCTGATGTTAGGCATCTTAAGGTCGGTAATAACCAGGTTCAATGGCGTCTGCTCAAGAATTTCAATCGCCTCGGATACCCCGGGAGCCGTGAAAACCTGATAATCTGCAGCGGTCAGATTTCGCTTTAGAACTTCCAGTGTATTTGCAGAATCATCAACTATCAAAATACGTTCTTTCCCGGCAGACATATTAAATATTTTTCTCCATATCTTCCGACTCTATCGCTGGTAATTGAATTTCGAACCGAGTGCCACGTCCGGGTTCGCTCTTAACATCAATAGTCCCGCCGTGGGCCGTAACGATTCCATATACAACAGGCAAACCCAAACCCGTTCCATGGCCGACATCCTTTGTCGTGAAGAATGGGACAAATATTTTATCAAGAACCTCCTTGCTCATACCCGTTCCCGTATCATCAACACTAAGATACACATTATGGTCACAATATTGTGTTTGAACCGTTATCCTGCCTGTTCCCGGCATTGACTGCAAGGCATTGACAACCAAATTAACCAGAAGCTGGTTCAATTGCCCCGGATCGGCTGTAATTTCAGGCAGGTCCGGCGAAAGCAGACGAACAAGTTCTATGCCTCCCTTGGCACATCGAGCTTCGAAAAAATAAAGGCCATCTTCCACTACCTGGTTGAGGTTGAAATGCGTCTTCTGAGGTGGAGTTTGTCGGGCAAAAACCAGAAGTTTCTGGATAACCTCCCGTGCATGCAAAGAAGCTATTTCGATTTTTCCAATGTCATGCTCGGCGGAGTCCGGAAGCTCGGGACACTTCTTTGCTAACTGGGCAAAGCCGAGAATATTTCCCAGCGGTTCATTTAGTTCATGAGCTACACCCGCGGCAAGCATCCCGATTGTCGCAAGCCGATCGGCATGAAGGAGCTGATTATGAAGTTTCAGTTTATCTTCCTCTGCCTGTTTCCGTTCAATAACCAACGCGACCTGCCTGGCTACGGCATCAATTAGGTTGCGTTCTTCCTTGAGAAATGGCCCTTCATCAAGATCGGGCTTTCCCTGTATATAAACAAGTTCAACAACACCTCTTGAAATACCATCTACAATAATCTCAGCAGCCTGTTTCTGTCGGGACTCATGGAAGCCTTGGGTCGTGTAAGCGATTCCGTCTAAAATTATTCTCGCGGAGGCGATATCGGGGTATTGCCAGGCAGGAGGAAGAATTTCAATGATACGTTGGATAATTTCTTCCAGCGATAGATCTGGCTGTCCGGCAATCTGAGCAATGCCATAAAGACACGTTAGCTCCTTGACTCGCTCAGTCAAAGCAGCTTTTGCGGAGTATGATAATTGGTCATCTGCCATCAGCATCCTAACATGTTAAGAAAAACTACAAAGTAAGGATTCATTCCTGATGCTCTTTATTCGGTCATTATACTTGTATTTCTGAAGGCCTGTCAAGATTCGCGGCGGTATATTAGCGTCAGAAACATATCTTCAGTGATAACAAAGTCGTTGGTAATCCTCGAAACCAGCGTTATGATATGGAATGTGGCAAGTGAATTCTACCGTCTCCTCCGGTTCCGTACTGTACCCTGAGAAGTGACTGATAAGAAGACTCGATATATTTCCTCATATAAAGGTATCTTCCGATACATTTGATATAGTTTTTCCGGATGGCACGAGTGTGAGCGATAAGATTGCGAACATCAATTATACTATGGGACTTGATTCTATTTTGCCGGAGCCGGAAACGGACGGCAAGACGAATATTCCGCCGCCAGAAGCAATCCTCAAGGATGATATTCCACTGGACAAACCTGAGTCCCAAGCTTCCGAAGAAGAACTAAGTGAGCTGCAACCAAACAATGCAGACAGCTTTGAAGTGAGTAAAAAGCTGCTAAGTGAAGCAGATAACAGCGGTGTCTTGATGCCAATTTTGCTCATCGGAGCAGTTGTTGCCGCGACACTGATATTATGGTTTACCTTTAGGGGCAAGAAATCTAATTGCTAAGGAGAACAAGGTATAATGGACAGGCGAATCAGTGTTTTTGTTATTATATGTCTTGTAGCAACTACTATTGCTATTGGAGGCGTTGAACATGTCGGATCGGCACGTGTCCTTGCACAATCATGGCAAGATAATGCATGTGGGCCAAGATGCCTCTGGGCCCTTATGCAGTTGACAAATGTGGGTAAGGCCGACTGTGACGTCGAGTATATTTATGGGCTTATTGGAAGGCCTTCTTCATCACCTGTGAATCTTAAAGACCTCAAGGATGCAGCGAAGAAACTTGGTTTTGAGGTCCATGGACAATCGCTGAGTATCGCCAAGCTCAAAGAAATGGATGGATACGCCATACTTCCAATAGGTAATAGTGACGGCACAAAAGACAGGCCTCTACATTTTGTTTTGGTAGCAGGAGTCACAGCAGAGCTGGCGTTAGTTGTTGACACAAACAGATGTAACACTGGAGGAGAATCCCTTAATGAATGTCGGAGTTGTCGGTTTACAGGAGCCGCGAATTTCTGTAACTCTTTACACATCTAAGACTT
>JABMRO010000092.1 GCA_013202635.1 Planctomycetota bacterium | reverse complement strand
GTACGGGTTATCGCTCCGGTGCTCGTATTTGTAACTCTTATGTATATGTTGCCGTCAGTTACGTCTGAACCAAAATCGGCCAAATTTTCGCTCGTCACCCGCCAGCCGGTCAGTTCCGTAAACGACCCGGTTGAACCGACTCCCTGGACATGATATTGATTTATCTGCTGTATCATTGCAGTTGCCAAATCGTCCAGGTTATCGTGAATATCAGAGACCAGTTCGTTTCTTAACGACAATAATCCGCCTAATTGTCCGCCTTCCGGGTTTATATTAAAGTTATTCGCGCCGGCGACAGAAATACCAAGTAATCCTGCTTCTTTTAAACCTGCCTCCAGTTCTATAGTGGAGGCTTCTATCACCACAGGAGTACCGGCTACATAAACATCGACCACACCATACTCTCGGATATTAGTCTCTATTCCAACTAATTTAGACAACGCTGTTATGTGCTGGTCTCTTTGGTCGCGTAAATTGTTGGCCTGCCCGGCACCTACTTCCTGTTGTTCTATATTGTCGTTCAGTTCCGCTATTCTGTTTATCAGGATATTGATATCTTCGATGGTATTATTGGCTTCCAGGTTAAGTTGTTCTTTCAATGATGACAGGTATTCCCCCAATGTCCTGAATTGACCGGCCATTGCCTCGGCGATGGTTACAAGCTGATTCTGCCAGATGATTTCTGTCGGATGAGCGGAAAGATCCTGCAATGCATTGAAAAACTTGTTTATAGTTGAGCTTAAACCGCTCTCATCCATAAGTTCTCCAAATGCGTTTTCGACCGACCGAAGTGTGGTAAATTCCTGAGAGATCTGCCCTAATGACGACCCTTGTCGGAGAAGCTCCTGTTCCAGAAGACCGTCAATTAATCTGGTAACACTGACGGCATCCACTCCTCCTCCCAAAAGAAGCGAGCCGACTTGCGACGAATAAGAAGGAACCAGTTCTATTCTCTGGCGGTGGTAGCCTTCAGTACCTGCATTGGCTATGTTATTGCCGATTATATCAAAGGCCGTCTGGGCTGCTTGAAGGCCGCTGATTCCTATGGAGAAACTATCCATTTCTTATCTCTATTTAAAACTCAGTGCTCACAGTTTCAATCCTGTACCTGTTGGGCATTAGTCTAAGCTCAATAGGTGCAGGATCACATTTCTCAGAACTGCAGGTTTACAAAAGCCAAATCAGTTTGCTGTTTGGTTGCACCATTGGAGTTGTAGTAAACCGCCCCTGTCTTGCCGAGGTCGAAGATACTCTTCAAAAGCAGATTATTGAATCTGGCGCAATCAGACAAAAGCAAGGCCGTGCTTAAATATTCTTTCTTAAGTTCTTTGGTCAATGACATTAACTTTGCTTTCTTCTTGGTTACCTGAGCTTTTTTCTCTTTTGGCAGATTTGCTTCCAGTGCCGACAAAGTCATTTGCTCTGTGTTACAACCAAGAGCATTCGCCAATTCTTTTCGTATCGTTTGCCGTTTTGATTCATGGTGGCTGTAGCTGTTCGACTCGGCCTGGATAATCTTAAGAAGTTGGCCCATACCGGAATCGTCGCGCTTAATAACAAAGCTGCGCAATTTGTTCAGTTGCGACAAACTCTCCTGTAAATGTTGGCTGTCTTTATCGAGACAAGCCAGAAGTTCGTCAACTTTATCTTCTATTTCAGTTGCCGTCGATTTCATATCTTATCATCCACGACTTGGCTGATATCGCCTAAGTCTGATTGTTGTACTGTGTTTGTCTGCTCAGTATCGGATAAAAATTGATATATATCCTTCCACAATCCAAGACCGCCGTTGTTTGCAATATCACGACCGAGGTATAGCCAGAATATCCCCTGAGTTTGTTTGGAAGCGGCATCTTTTTCAAGGCCCCAGTCCACGATACTGTTTTTCATTTCATCCAGCAGCTTATTCAGCAGAACTGATTCAAAGTCCTTGGCTACTTGTTTCTTTTTCTCTTCTGGAATGCTCTTGAGTCTCGATTTGTCGAGATGCTCCAGCATAGTTGGTGGCGAGACCGGTTCGGTTAGTATCAATTTGGTGCTGTCCATTAAATAACTCCTACATTATCACCAGTTTCGCTTGAAGGGCGCCGGCTTTTTTCAAGGCGTTAAATATTGCTATCAAATCTGTCGGTGTTGCCCCTATGCCGTTAAGGCTTTTAGCTAACTCTGAGACGGTAACCGATCGGGACATGGGAATCAGATATCCTTCGTTTTCTTCGACTCCTATTAACGTATCTTGAATAACTGCGGTTTGCCCGGCATCAGAGAAAGGCGCAGTCGGCTGTGATACGATTGGCATTTCTTTGATTTTTACAACAAGGCTGCCCTGCGAAATCGCCACGGCTGATATACTGACGTTTTCACCGATCACGATTGTACCGGTGCGCTCGTTGATTACCACCACCGCAGGAACATCAACCTTCACTTCGTGCTTTGTAATATCGACAATAAAGCCGGCTATTTCTTCCTGACTAATTTTGCTTGGAACTTTAACTGCAACCGTACCGGCGTCAATTACTACTGCGCTGTTTGCGTAATCCCGGTTAATAGCTTTGCTGATTTGCTCGGCGGTTGAAAAATCGCTGTTCCTAAGGTTAAGTTTGATAAGTCTATGGCCACCAATGTTTTCGATAAATATAGCTATTTCTTCCTGTTCAACCACTGCGCCACCGGGAATTCGCCCGACTGTCTGGTGGTTCTTTGTAATCGAGGCTTTATCGCCTGCTGCCGTCCAGCCGCCGATTGAAACACCTCCATCCGCTATGGCATAGACCTGGCCATCAAGACCTTTTAACGGTGTCGGCAAAAGCTTTCCACCCTGAAGGCTTTTGGCATCTCCTATAGCGGAAACGTCAACATCGATGCGTGAGCCTTCACGGGTAAAAGGGCCTAATTCCGCAGTAACCCAAACCACTGCAATGTTACCGCCGGTTAAATCATTGGTAGTAAGAACTAAACTCGATTCCCTCAGCATGTTTGTTAGCATTTGTCGCGATAGCACACCACTGTCACCGGTGCTGGCCAGGCCAACAATCAGACCGACACCTGTAAGTGAATTACTGCGAAGCCCCTGAATATCAACGATATCCTTTATTCGTTCGCATTGCCCGGTACCAGCCATAAACACACAGACCAGGAATACACACGTCATAAGAGCCATTATGCTCTTTTTTTCTTTTGCTCGTATTATTGATTTCATAAGCTGTTACTCTCAAAAAAATCTATGCAATCGGCATAATTAAAACGGCCAGATAATATCAAATATCTTGCCAAGCCAGCCCGGCTTTGTGTATGGTGCCGAGACGCCTGAATTTCTCGTAACAATACGGAAGTCCGCTATTTGTTCGCTTTTGACTGTGTTATCAAATACGATGTCACTTGGTCTTACAATCCCGCTTACCTCAATGGTTTGTATATCACCTGCGATATTACGGCTGCGAGTCCCCATAACTACAAGATTGTGATTAGGCAGGATATCAATAACTACCACGGTAACCTGGTCCACAAACTTGCGTTCGTCTTTGAAGTCGGCTTTGCTTTTCATCTCATTACTGGATTCGGATTCCATCGAGAAGCCCGGTATGCTGGGCAAAATGTGGTCAATTCCCAATTTACCGTCGAATGTTGTTGAACGGTCGGTATCTTTTTTCATATCCCTTTTCGCTTTGTTATC
>JABMRO010000091.1 GCA_013202635.1 Planctomycetota bacterium | reverse complement strand
TAAACCCTTGTAAACAAAGAAGGACCGAATTTTCGGTAGGCACAACGGCGTAGGTGGACTATACCTGACGAATAGAACACCCCTAAGTTCTTTTAACGATTTGGCTATTGGACGCAAAATGATCTGGGATGGACGATTTGAAGAGCGTTTTCCTGAACCCAAATTGGACTGTGAGCTGTGTGTTCCTAAGTGTATGGAGAGTTTCTGACGAGCAGGCTTATGATGAAGTTTCCCTGTTCCGATGTTCAGGATATGCTTATCGAGTCTGGCCTATTGGGTGATGTGGAGCTAATTGTCACGGGCAAGCTTATTGACTGCACAACGTTTGAAGGAACGGACATGATCCGAAGAGTTTGTGCTGGGATGAATATTTACACCCTACGGGATCCGTCACGGTATTCAATCAATTGCGTTTCCATCGTCAAGCCTGAAACTTCGCTAAAGGGTATTTGCTCGCCACCAACTTCTACTTGAAAATGGAAAACTGGTAATGGATATTTGATCTCTGCCATTTTTCTGGTTCCTTATGTTAAGGTTTCTGATTGCCGGTATTCAAACTTAAGATTCTTGCATCTTATGCATGAAACGAAGAATAATAAACTCTGCAGGGCGAACTACAGCCATTCCGATTTCGATAATTAATCGGCCTTCCAGGATGTCCAGAGCCGTCATAGTTATGCCAAGGCCAACTTTAACAAAGAAAGCGTGTTCAGGCTTGGCTCCCGCCAATGCACCGTCTCGCCATTTTTCAATGAGGTAGTTCTCGATCATGGCCTTTACTTTAATCCAGAGATTGGCGTCATTAGGCTCGAACACCGCCCAGTAAGTAGACTTCTTTACAGACTCTTCAACCATATTGAAAAAGCGACGTACAGAAATATAACGCCACTCGTTATCATTGCCCGCAAGCGTCCGCGCACCCCAGACAAGAATTCCCTTGCCTGCAAAGGCACGGATGGCATTTACTGACTTGCCGGCAGTAACGTCAACATTCATGCCTTCCTGGAAGTTATTGTCGATCTTGGCTCTTAGATCAATAACACTGTTAAGGCTGATATTTGCTGGGGCCTTCCATACACCACGAGTCCGATCAACGTAAGAGTAAACACCCGCCATAGCTCCACATGGAGGCTGTACGTTTACCTTATGCGTGGTCTCCTTAAGGATACTTTCAATAACCGGCAACTGGGTCAGCAGTGATTTCTCAAACTGCTCGTCATAGCTTCCAATCGCCTCTTTAAAATCATTAACTGTCGTGTTGATTTCTGTGAATAGAGCAGACAATACGTCGATTGGTTTTTCAAAAAGCTCCTCAGCCTTAACAACATTTACCTTCACAGTGAACTCTTGCTTGTACTCATGAAGTGGAACACCAAAAAAATACACGATCCTATAGGTGAATGAATCTTCCCCTTCTTTACCGGCACCAGGAGCATACTCCAGGACAGAATTTGTTTTTGTGATATTCACTCCTTTGGCCGATGTCGAATCTTTCTCGGCTTTGGTAGCTTTTGCAAGCTCAATATCCTCAGGTCCTTCCATCTTTACATTGATTTTAATTCCTTTGTTGAGCGCTTCTGAAGTAGTGTCAAAAACAGAGACATACACAGTCTTGGCTGTAGTGTCATCTTTATATTTAAATTTATCGGCGCCAACATATTTCGATTTTGGTTCGTACACCAGCTTGCCAGCAGTCTCAGTCAACGTTCCGTGAGCCGGGAGCGTATCTTGCGTATATGCACCTGTAAGGGAAATTTCTTCGCTTTTAGAATTCTTGACGACTTGAATCGAATCCTTGTTCCCAGCTATAGTTTCCTCTACAAAAGACAGAAAAACATTCTTATCAGCTGGAGCACCGGTAATTCTCAAGATGAACGAATCAGGCCCTTTGTAGCCAACATCAGGCGTATATGTCAGCTTCCAATCATCTTTTTTTTTTATTTTACCGTGGCCCGGCTGTTTGTAGCTGACATTTGTGTATAGAGCAAGTTTTGTTGTCTGACCGTCGCAGGCATTAACGCTGATATCAAGCTTGTTTGAACGAGCTTTGGCCAGTTCATCATTAGTAAATGTTACACCCAGATCACCATCCGTTTGAAGCAGGTCGCTCACGTTATCTTCGTTGAACATACGCAAACTCCCACGATAACCGGCGTAATCGCTTGTGATTTTCGTTTTTAATTCCTTCAAAAGTTCCGGGTACTTTAGAATGTCGTTACCTTGAACAAGATCATCAGCCAGTAAGTCAATAATCTTTCCCATGAACTTGGCAAGATTTTTGACATTAGCAACGGTTTTATCTTTCTTGTATTCAATCAATAATGTCTTATATTCCTGCTTGAGGTTCTTGGACGTAGTATCGTTAACTACCGACTTTATCGCTTCACCCAGCTTCTTATTGAACTGTTTTTCGTCCGCGGCAAGAGAATCATAGTTCTCCAACGAATCATTCAAGGACGAACTCGGATTGTCACCGGCCAATTCCTTGGCTTTGATTGGGAATCCCTCTTGTTTCATGGAATCCTTAATATCCTTGTATCGCAGTTCCTTGTCAAAATTACTGACGATGTACGGGGCATAAGCGGCCCCATACTTGAGATTGTTGATCCCGACCGTATCACGGAATTTCTGAATGTTCTCTCTTAGTTTGCCTAAAGGGCTGCCAATTGTCGCTGACTCTCGGATATCCATTATTACAACACGATCCTTGAGTTTAGCGGCTTGTTTCAAGGCAGCCTGCTGCAAACTGTAGAGATCGTTATCGTCCAGCAACACTCCGTCTGGAAATAAAATCATTGTCGGTTCATCTTCCGCCTCCAATATCCTCAAACCTTCGGCAAAGCTGTCTGGATCTATATCATCTTTATACGATCCTATTGAAATGATATAGCAGTTGCCACCACCGTTCTTATAGAACATGCGGACACTGTCCCAGAGTTGGAATTTCGATTTGTCTTCAAGAACAACTTCTTTTACCTCATTGTCTTTGCTTAACTCAACGGACGTGATCTCCAGCTTCGGACGAGTACCAAAGTGCTGTCCATAATCCACCCAGCTTGTGATCTTTACCGCTTGGTTCAGCAGGTTCTTACCGTAGTAATTCGCCTTTTCAGTATATCCGATAAAGGCAGGCACTGCGGTTTCAACTTCGGCTACGGAAGGAGGAAATACCGATATTTCCTCTACGTACACATCTGGCGTTTTATATGTAGGCATATGTCTTCCGTTACCGCTTGAATCGTTGGCTATAGTTCCGGAGCCCTCGTCAAACCTCCACCAACCGACAAGCTCTGCTTTAGTCGTGCTCGTAAGAGCCATGCTGAGCACTACAACTAAAGAAACCAAATAAATCAATCTCCGCCGTAAGGCGTCTCTTAGTGGACTGCACATAATAGTACTCCTTAAAAAAAGTTAAAATTATCGTACTTTGGATACACACCAAAACGACCGCCAATGATTTTTACTTTCGCTATACTTTGTCCGCGTTCGCCCCGGACAATTCTATACGGAATGACGTCACCTCCTTCCCTTTCTAACCAGCCCTCAGCTCATAAGCCGGCAACACCTATCATGTTCAATAGAAGCTCTGGTTACCGCTGAGGACTCTCGGCTCGGTTCTGTCGTTCCAGTCATTCATTAGATCCACGTCATACTCCGAGCGGCTCTTCCATTCGATGTGCCCGTCTCCGAAGCAGCGGTTGAGCCCGACGATGGCAGGTGGGCCGGTATCCATGTGGCCCCAATTGAAGAGTTCGGGATTCCTATGCACGGAGGCGCCTCGTCTGCCGTGATTGTAGAGATATCCGTTTGTGCCGCCCAGCCTGAAGCACGCATCAGCCACGATAATCCGATCACCTGTGAGCTGTTTCTCCGTCAAGTGCCGCGGATGGGTGACATGATCGCGGTAGATGTCCATCCGAGCCCAGTAGGCATACTCCATCACAATGAACTTCGCCACATCCCAGTGCTCATGGGTCATCCAGTAGTAGTCCATCTTGTTGGCAGGACAGAGCCAGGAATCTCCGAGATCGCGTTCGGAATACTTAAAGCCCGGCATGTAAGGGCCAAAAGCGGGCAAGCTGAACTCGCCCGGATGTGCCCTGGCCTTGTCCTCGGTTGACCAGGCGATGATCCCCTCGGGGCCGCCCCCCCAGGTATTGTCCGTCTTCAGAAGGTGCCCGTCATTCTCACCAACGTAGGTCGCAACAGCAATGCCCCACTGTCTTAGGTTTGAACCGCACGCCACCCGTCGCGACTGATCTCTGGCGCTCTTCAGCGCCGGCATCAGTATGCCCATAAGGACCGCAATGACTGCAATCACAACGAGCAACTCAATTAGCGTAAATCCTTTTTTATGTCTCACTTCTTTTACTCGCAAGCTGGTGTGCGGTCGCCAAACTAGCCACGCGCCTGGCACAATACATAATACCTGTATCGAAAACTAAAAGAATTGCGCACGGTGCAGAAACTCAAAGCCACAGATGCCCGACTGCACGAGCACAAGCTATACTAATTGATTTATACTAAATAATCTACCTTTCCGTCAAGGAAAAAGTAATAGACGTAGTGGGTACGT
>JABMRO010000090.1 GCA_013202635.1 Planctomycetota bacterium | reverse complement strand
CGCATATGCTGGAATGGCGATACGTCAAAGATGCGAGTGTCAGTGAAGGAGACGACAGCGGCTGGGTAGATCAGGTTGAATGGAGCGATGGTACTCAACCTCCCGCCGGTGATCCCCTTTCCGAGGCGATGGATACAAATTTGAGTTTTACAGTTGCCGGTGATGCGGAATGGTTTTCACAGACTGAAACGGTCTTCTTTGATGGTGACGCGGCCCAGAGCGGAGTTATCTCCGACACCCAGCAGTCGTCGATACAGACGACAGTCAGCGGGACCGGAACGTTGAGCTTTTTCTGGAAGGTATCTTCTGAGGTGAACTATGATTTTCTTGAATTTTATATTGACGGTGTGCTTCAGGACAGCATCAGCGGGTCGGAGGACTGGCAGCAGATGATTTACGCGATTGCCGAATCGGGTTCGCATACGCTGGAATGGCGTTACGTCAAGGACTGGAGTGAAAGTGCAGGAGACGACAGCGGCTGGGTGGATCAGGTGGAATGGACGGGCGGGACACAACCTCCTTCCTCCGGCTCTCTTTCCGAGGCTCTGGATACGAGTATGAGTTTCAGCACGGGCGGCAATGCGGATTGGTATTCCCAGACTACGATGTTTTATAACGATTGGGACGCTGCCCAGAGTGGTGGTATCTCACACAACCAGGAGTCCTGGATGCGAACTACGATTAGCGGGGCGGGAACGTTGAGTTTCTTCTGGAAGGTATCTTCCGAGCCCGGTTATGACCATCTGGAGTTTTACATTGACGATTCGCTTCAGGACCGAATCAGCGGGTTGGTGGACTGGCAGCAGATTGTATACACGCTTTCTTCGGGTTCACACGAGCTGGAATGGCGATACGTCAAGGACTGGAGTGTGAGTGAAGGCGACGACAGCGGCTGGGTAGATGCGCTGGTTGTGGATTAACATTATTATCCGGATAGGCTGTTAATCAGTCGCTTTGTTTTTGTTTTGTGTAGGCGGCGATTATTTGCTGCTGTACGTTGGGCGGTACTATTTCATAATGGCTGAGTGTCATCGAGTAACTGCCGCGTCCGCCTGTAACGCTTTTTAACTGGCTGTTATATTGTGTAACTTCGGACAATGGCACCTGTGCTTTAACGACAATATAATTACCGGGCAACATATCCTGTCCAATTACTCTGCCGCGTTTGGATGCCATGTCGCCTGCGATATCGCCCATATTCTCAGCGGGTATAGT
The DNA here is from genome assembly GCA_013202635.1 of Planctomycetota bacterium. Classification (GTDB taxonomy): domain Bacteria; phylum Planctomycetota; class Phycisphaerae; order Sedimentisphaerales; family Anaerobacaceae; genus NIOZ-UU13. The sequence goes on along the minus strand of JABMRO010000090.1, from coordinate 2,399 downwards.
AACCTCCATATCCACTATCGGCTCGAGCAGGACGGCTTTTGCCTTTTGAACGGCGTCGATGAATGCTCCCTTGCCCGCGGCGCGGAACGCCACTTCCTTCGAATCGACTGGATGGTGTTTTCCATCGTAAACTGACACTTTTACATCCTGCAGTGGGAATCCCGCAACGACACCAGACTTCATTACGTCGTTAACGCCCTTGGCAACGGCCGGCTCAAACTGTCCCGGGATTGAACCGCCGAAGATATCCCAGCTAAACTGCAAAGACGGGTCGGAATTGCGTTCGGCCGGCTCGACGCGAAGATATACTTCACCGAATTGTCCCGCTCCGCCGCTCTGTTTTTTGTGGCGGTAATGGCCTTCGGCTTTAGCGGCAATCGTCTCACGGTAAGGAATCTTAGGCTCCTTTGTTGTTACCGAGAGTTTATAGCGGTTTTTCATTTTCTCGAGTATTATCCGCAAGTGCAAATCGCCAAGGCCGTTTGCAACCAGTTCCTTTGTCTGGGTATCTCTGGTAATCTTGAAGCAGGGGTCTTCTTCGCATAGTTTGTCAAGTGCGGTACCGATTTTCTGTTCGTCGCCTCTTGTGGCCGGCTCAAGTGCCAGGGAAAACATCGGTTCGGGCACGGCAGGCAGTTCGAATTTGCCGGATGCTTTGCCATCGTGTATAAGGTCGCCGGTTTTGAGCTCTTCCACCTTTGCCAGGGTAATAATGTCGCCGGCAACACCTGCGTCGATTTCCTTGTTTTCGGCGCCCTGGGATTTTAAGATGTGGCCAGGTCTAATGCTCTTTTTCTCGTCGTTGTGGTGCAGATTAGTGTCCGCTTTAATTGTGCCGCTGAAGATGCGGATTGTGGAATACTTCATATTCGAGCGCGGGTCGAAGCCAACGCGAAAGACCAGTCCGGCCAGCGGGCCGGCAGGGTCGGGAGACAGTTCGGTTGAGCTGTCGCCGTCTTTGAGGACTGTGGGCTTCGCCTGGGAGGGCGAGGGTGTATAATTAACAATGATATCCAGAAGCTCCTGAACTCCGGTTCCCTTGCGGGCATCTGTGAAGACTATCGGGATAATAGTGCCGGCTTTTAAGGCCTCTACGAATACGGAAGCTATTTTTTCCGCAGGTATTTCTTCTCCGCCGAGGTAACTTTCCATGAGATCATCGTCGGCTTCTATAACGCTTTCGATCAGGTCGGTATGGGCCTGGGCGACGTCCATCAGTGGTGAATCGCCGGATTCGTTTTCGATACAGTCGATAACAGATGCCTTATCGGCGCCGGGCAGATTGGCACAGCGGCATTGTGAGCCGAAGGTGGCCTGAATATTGTTTATAAGCTCAGGTAAAGCGATGTTTTCAGCGTCCATCTTATTTATAACGATGAGGCGGGGTATATCGGCCTTTGCCGCCAATTCGGACATTTTTCGTGTATTGGTTTCTATTCCTGCCGCTGCGCTGATGACGATTATGGCTGTTTCGGTTGCTGATATTGATTTTATAGAAGGGCCTATGAAGTCGGGATATCCCGGTGTATCGATGATATTTATCAACTTGCCGGCGTGCTGGATGTTGACTATCGCCGACTGGATTGAATGGTGATGTTCTTTTTCCTCATCGTAGTAGTCGCATGTGCTTGTTTTGTCGTCAACACTTCCGAGCCGGTTGGTTGCGCCTGTTTTGTGCAACATTGTCTCGGTCAGGGATGTTTTACCGCTGCCGCCGTGCCCTAAAAAAACGATGTTACGAATGTCGTTGGTATTAGCCACTTTTTCAGTCTCCAAAAAGCTTATTTTCAGGTACTCATTAACAAACTTCTCCAAAACTCTAAATAATATAGTATTTGGGGTATAAACGACAAGGATTTTTTTTGGTATTTAATAAATGTAGGGGGGCTGGGCGCAACTTTTGGATTGACCGGAGTGTGAGTTTTGGTTATTGTGAAAGTTAGTTGTAGAGCAGGCGGGTGGAGTTTACAGTTTTTTTATATTCGAGAGCTTACGGTATGGTAGATCCCGGTTTATACGAGCTGGTAGAAAAGATTTTATGGGCCGTGAGCTTTATCACCATTGGCGGGACGCTGGCAGTGATGTTTTTCCTGGTCTTCGCCCAGAGTATTTTCGGCTCGAAATCAATACATTCGCAGCTTGAGGTTCTCCTTCGACAGAACAGGCAGATATGCGAGCAGTTGAAACAAATAGCTCAAAGTCTGGAAAAAGAGAAGGAATCGAAGGATTAGTTAATTAGTGAATTCGGCTTGTTCGGTTTAGCAATTCATCAGTTACCAATTATCCAAAGAATCCGAGCAGAATCATCTTTGGCCCAAAACTGTTTATCCCCGCAATTGCCGGGGCGTCAATTTCGTATATGGCATCTCGTGAATCGTATCTCCCCCTTGAGGTAATTG
>JABMRO010000089.1 GCA_013202635.1 Planctomycetota bacterium | reverse complement strand
TCAGCCTGGTGAGTTGTTTATCACTATGGCCAAGGAGGGCAGCACCGTTGGTGGTCTTATGGATGTTATAGGCACCTGTACTTCGATGGCATTACAGTACGGCGTGCCTTTAATCACCCTGGTGGACAAATTCCGTCACGCACGATTTGAGCCATCAGGTATGACCTCCAACAGAGACATTCCATTTGCAAAAAGCCTGATTGACTACATTTTCTGCTGGCTCGGCTGCCAGTTTATACCCGGCTACGCCGACAAAAATACACCGAACAGAACGGCGGTATCGGCCCCGCCGGACAACAAAAATACGACGACCGCCAGAGAAGTGGTGGAAAAGACAAAAGACCTCGCAAAGAAAATTGCCGAGGCAAAAACCGAAACAAAAATCAAGACCCCGGCGCCCACTCTCAAAAAACCGGCTCTTTCAGCTTTAAGAACGGCCAAACAGACATCTTCAGCCCCGAAAAAAATCTCCACCGACCCTGCCGGCCGAATCAGTGCTCTGGTCGGCTCAGCTATTACAGAAACATCCAGCTCGTTACAAACTGAGATGAAGACTTTAGAGCAGTTTAACGCCCAGTTTTCGCATTTCACCGGCGATGCCCCCGCCTGCGATGTATGCGGCTCAATAACCGTCCGAAACGGCATGTGCTACAAATGCTTCAACTGCGGCAACTCCATGGGCTGTTCATAGCATTGGTTTGAACCGGCTTTTTCTCTTGAATATTGCTGCCCTGCCACGCTATAATCAAAGGCCATGAAAATTAATCGAATTACCATTGCGGCTGTATTGCTGCTCGTTGTTGCTTCCGTCGGCGTTCCATTGTTGTCCGCCAAAGAAGTTAGCAGAAATCCTTTTTGGCCCGAGTTTCACGGCTCCGGCCGGACGAACATATCACCGGATAAAGGACTCCTTAAAGAATGGCCCGAGGGCGGGCCGCGGCTGCTCTGGAAGTATTCGCAATGCGGCAGAGGGTATTCGGGGGTAACGATTGCTGATGGAATGATTTTCACGGCCGGCGACTTCGGCCGGCAAGAGATGCTCCTGGCACTTGATATGGACGGTAATTTTTTGTGGAAGTCGGCCAACGGTGATGCATGGCGCGGGCCGAGCCCAGGCTCACGTGCGACGCCGACCTACAACGACGGCGCTGTCTATCATATGAATCCGAGCGGGACACTGGCGGCCTACGAGGCGCGCTCGGGCAAGCCGCTTTGGGCGGTGGACTTAAAATCCCGATTCGATGCAAAGTGGGGTATCTGGGCTTTCGCCGAGAATGTGATAGTCGAAGGCGACAAGGTACTTTGCATGCCTGGCGGTCCCAAAGGCCGCGTTGTTGCTCTTGACAAAAGGACCGGAAAGACCATCTGGGCCAATACCGAGATTGAACACTACGCCGCTTACTGCTCCGGCATTGTCGTCAGCCATGGTGGCATCCGCCAGTTGATTAACATGACACAAAGGTCCGTGTTCGGCCTGAACGTTGAAACAGGTAAGCTCGTCTGGTCGGCGCCTTTCGTACCCGCCTCGCCGCAGAATGCCCTGACGCCCGTATTCAAAGATGGCTATGTATTTGTCGCCTGTGGACACTCCTCAGGCGGTACCCTGTTCAAAACCGACCCCGCCTCAGGTACGGCCTCGATTATATGGCATCGGCGGGACCTGGATGATTGCCACAGCGGTACTGTTCTAATAGATGGCAGCCTCTATGGCAGCGCGTGCCGGATGGGTGGAAGGGGTTTCTACTGCGTTGACTTCCTGACAGGTAAGACCATCAAGCTCGATAGCACCCTCGGCAAAGTGGGCATCACCTATGCCGAAGGAATGATCTACGCCCTGAACTTCCGGGGCTCGATGCACCTGCTGGCCGCAAACTCTGATGGTTTCGAAATGGTCAGCCGATTCGAATTAAAAAGAAAACCCGTCAACTCCTACCTTGCGCACCCCGTCGTCTGCGGCCAAAGGCTATATATCAGATGTGACCAGAACCTCTACGCCTACGACCTCCGAGAAAATTGACCCTTGTCCCCTTTTTGAATTTTCATATGTAATTTTGCTATTTACATTTTGATTTTGATTTTTCTTCTGTTATCCTTTATACCTAAAGGCGTTATGCGGTCATCTTGAAGAGTGCAGTGAAATTAGAGATATTAAATTGGTTGACGAGAATTGCGGTTTTATGTAATTTGTAGATCGAAAGAGAAAATTTGAGTAGATTGGATTAGAATGGCAAACGAAAGAAAAACAGAAAATATTGTAAGAAAGCATTTTTCTAAGTTTGATATTTGTATTATTGAAGAACAAAAGTCAGAAAAACCCAAAATTGATAAATTATTAAAAAACGCTTCAAAAAAAGGAGAGGGAGCCGGTTATCCTGAATTCATTATTTCATTTCATGATTATCCAGATTTTTTAATTGTGGTTGAATGTAAAGC
>JABMRO010000088.1 GCA_013202635.1 Planctomycetota bacterium | reverse complement strand
TGGGGCAAAGCCCTTCCGGCGCATTAGCCGGCAACTCAGCCCCGCATTTCGGACAGCTTCGTTCTTCGGCCATGGCACTATCTCCTTTCTTTCTAATGGTTACTTCCACCTATTACTTAGGCAAAGCAACCCAAACGTTACACTCAGTCAGTAAATTCTCTTCTCGATAGATATAATCGAGAGGATTGGATGTACAAATTACCCCAATCGTTAGTAACTCCCGCGATGTAACGTTGGTGTAAGAACGTAACCCACTGCAGAGCAAAACCTTAAATATTCAATATGCCAATGCGGCAAAAAGGTCGTCGATTTCCTCATCAATCTCGTCCTCGGCGGCAACTGTTTGAGCAATTTCATCCCGCAACAACTTGCGGTAGTGCCTCCGCAGCCGATGTACGGCGGTCCTCACAGTTCCTTCGGTCATATTCAGTTCAGCCGCTGTATCACGATAAGAAATAGAACCTTTCTCTACGGTCAAATAGATTTTTAAATGGTCAAAAAGTTCCTGTTTGTTCTTACCGGCTAATTCGGCTTTTAGGCAGGCCATTGTTCGCTCCAAGACCGTCAATGCCCATGATTTATCAAAGAGCTTTTCCGCCGACAGCCAGTGCGCCGGCTCCAGGGTATATTGGTTCTCCGCCTTCTTAAAGTCGATAGAAAGAACCTTACGGCCTCCACCGCGTTTCTGAGCCTGGGCGCGGTCACGCTCATCAGCCAGAAAATGCTTAAGTGTGCCTAACAGAAATGAGCGAAATCTTCCGCGTTTTGAGTCCGCCGAACGCAGAACCTGTTTCTCCAATATCCGGCAAAAAAAAGCCTGGGTATAGTCCTCGGCCTGTTGGTTGTTATAACCATGCCGCCGGAGATAGGCGTAAAGCGGAAACCAATAGCTCTCGCACAGCGTCTCCAAAGCCTGTTGATAACCCGGAGCTTTGGGTTGACCAGCCTGCAGCACGACGCTCCAGTGCGTGGTTGCGAACCGCCCTGCGCCGGATACTGAGAAACTCTTTGCTGATTTATCCGACATTTTCCAATTAGCTCTCCATCGGCTACGTTGTCGTAATTCACAACCACATTATACCGAGATTAGTTGCCCAGTGCCAACCTGTTTTGAAGCCGGATTTTTGCGACATCGCTGCTGATATACTTTCACTTAATAAATCGAATGGTCAAAGGATAGCGATAATGGTAACCATTGTTGGCCTTAACCGCCGCAATCAGCAGAAACACAAAAAAGACGATGATTGTCGCCGCCACCAGGAATGCACCGACACAAATAAAACACAGAAAGACCGATGCAATAAAGTATATCGACATCGAGATTTGAAAGTTCACCGCTTCTTTGCCCTGCTCATCTATGAACGGATTATCGTCTTTCTTAATCTGCCAGACAATCAAAGGCGCAACGATGTTACCTGATGCAGGCAAAATAATCCCGGCAAGCCCGGCCAAATGGCATATCATAGCCCACATACGAGCATTTTTGTTTATCTCTTTGCTTCCCGGACTTTCATGAACTGTCCGGGTTTGTTCTGTACAGACTTCTTGTTCGACGGGAGCTTCACTTTCTGATTTCTCTGCGCTTACTTTCTCCTCAGCAGGGGTTCCGCCTTCCGTTTTTTCTACCGGCTCCGGGATTTCTTCTTCTTTTGCCATGATCCAGTTCCCTTCTATCTATTTAATCTGAAATTTCCCATTTGACACCAAGTCATATATCGCCACACTCAGACTTACCTTACCGGCTGCATTTTTTCTTTTTTTGCCTATTTTCTTTCTCATTCCCGGCAAGTTTGATTCAGTGTCTTCTATACACTCTGTACTTAAGGGAAAATTCCGAAAAAGTTACACTTAAAGGGAAGTTTTTTTAAGATTTAGGTTTTTTTGAGACACTTTTTGAAAGACCTGTTCCTGAAAACAAGTCTTTTTTATGAGACATCTCAAGATGAGTTCGAAGTTTTAACGGCTTCCAGAGGCTTTTTATTTAAAAGCTGATAGAGCGTGTGTGAAATTATGCTGAAAAGCTGTGCAAACAGTTAAATTGCACATTATCTATCATTCTGTATTATTCGAGGCACCGATGGCTTCAACGGCATTTTTATCCCATAGTTTAAGAATACATTTAAGAATATCCGACCTGCTGATAACGCCTACTACTTTGCCGTTTGATGTAACCGGGACTCTCCTGACAGAGTTGTCCCTCAAACAGTAGCAAACATCCACCAAAGGTTCCCGCTCTTCAAAGTGGATAGCAGGTTGTGTCATAAAATCATTGACTGTCCTGTCTTTTTCTTCTTCATAGGTGTGCAATAATCTTAGCAC
>JABMRO010000087.1 GCA_013202635.1 Planctomycetota bacterium | reverse complement strand
TAACAGCCGCTCGCTCTACCAATTGAGCTATCGGGGAATAGCAAAATAAAAACAATACATCGGCTTTTAGAGCCTTTGTTCATATAGATTTTACGGTATTATCTAAAAATTTACAAGTTTGTCAAATACTGTTTCAATAAATTCCTTCGGTTGTGAAAAATCGAAATTTTGCTCGGGTAGATGTGTTTCGATTTATAGAGGCTTTTTTACAGAGATGTATTAGTGGCTAACGGCGCTTGCAAAATGGGCTGAGACAGCATATAAATTAGACTGTTATGGCAAAAAAGGAAGATATCGAAAAACAAATCGAGCGTTTGCGGGACGAGATTCGTGAGCACGATTACCTCTATTATGTGCTCAATCAATCGACAATCAGCGACCGGCGATACGATGAAATCTTTGCCGAGCTTAAGATGTTGGAAGAGGCAAATCCGCAATTTATAACACTCGATTCACCCACCCAGCGCGTTTCAGAACAACCCCTTGAAGGTTTTGCCAATGTCAGGCACGCGGTGCCGATGCTGAGTATGGACAATACCTATAACGCCGATGAGCTGAGGGCTTTTGACGAGAGGGTGCGCAAACAACTTGGAGTGATGGATTACGATTATGTGGTCGAGCTGAAAATCGACGGGCTTGCTGTTAATCTTCGCTATGAGAGAGGCAAGCTTGTTACGGCTGCTACCCGCGGTAGCGGCAGAGTTGGCGATGACGTTACCGCTAATGTGCGAACAATAAAAGCTGTTCCGCTGGTATTAAGAGGTGGTGATATTCCTGTCGTGCTCGAAGTTCGCGGTGAAGTATATATGCCCACAAGTGCTTTTGCCGAGTTGAACAAACTTCGCACTGAAGCAGGTGAGCCGGCCTTTGCCAATCCTCGAAACGCCGCGGCAGGCTCTTTGAAACTTCTGGATGCCAAAACTACCGAGACAAGGAATCTTTCATTCTTTGCATATGCGACGGGCGAGCTTTCTGAGCCATTAGCTGAAAATCACTACCAAACACTACAGAAATTCAAAGAATTTGGTTTGCCCGTTAATCCTGATATCAAAAGGGCCAAAGACATCAACGAAGCGATAGATATTTGTTTTAGCTGGAGCGAGAAACGATTGGAGCTGGGCTACCAGATTGATGGGATGGTGATAAAAGTTAACCATTTCGACCAGCAGGACATATTAGGCGCTACAGGCAGGGCACCAAGATGGTGCATCTCGTATAAATTCGCCGCCGAGCAGGCCGAAACCATTGTCGAATCAATCGATGTTCAGGTTGGCAAAAGTGGTATTTTAACACCTGTAGCAAATCTTACACCGGTACAGTTGGCAGGGACAACTGTTAAGCGCGCAAGCCTGCACAATTTCGATGAATTAAATCGGCTTGGTGTCCGTTGCGGCGACACTGTAGTAATTGAAAAGGCCGGCGAGATAATACCACAGGTGATACAAGTAAAGAAAGAATTAAGGCCTGCCGGCACAAAACCCTTCAAAGTACCTAAAGAGTGTCCGAATTGTGGTTCAGAAGTTAAAAAGGATGAAAGCGGTGTTTATGTCCGATGTGTTAATCCGGATTGTCAGGGACAATTAATTGAACGCCTGAAATATTTCGCCGGACGGGGGCAGATGGATATCGAAAATCTTGGCACAGCCCTTATCGAACAACTGGTCGAAACCGGGCTGGTAAAGAATTTCGCAGACCTCTACAAATTACAGAAGCCGGACTTGATTGATCTGGAACGGATGGCTGAAAAAAGTGCTGACAATGTGATAAAAGCGATAGAGGCGGGCAAGACCCGGCCATTATGGCGCTTTATTGCGGCTTTGGGCATTCGACATATCGGGGGCCAGTCGGCACAAATCTTAGCTGAGCGTTTTGGCTCACTTGATACGCTTATGAAAGCAACACAGCAGGAGCTTGCGGATATAGACCAAATCGGGCCGACAATGGCAGAAAGTATATATGAATATTTTCACAATCCAAAAAATAGGGCGGTAATCGACCAGTTATTTGCAGTGGGGATAAGCCCTCAACAGACAACGGTACGGCGAAAGGGGAATTTAGCAGGTAAAACGATTGTGGTTACAGGCACTTTGAAAAATTTCACAAGACCGCAAATAGAGCAGGCGATAAGACAGGCGGGAGCGAAATCGTCATCCAGTGTAAGTAAGAAAACCGATTTTGTATTGGCCGGCGAAAATCCGGGAAGCAAACTTGATAAAGCGAAGGAGCTTGGTGTTAAAGTGATAGATGAAAAAGAATTTCTGGAGTTATTGTGAATCATGGCGAAAGACTAATGCGGTCTGCTTTGGCGTTAGCGAGGCGGGGTATCGGTTCTGTTGAGCCGAATCCAGCGGTTGGAGCAGTCATTGTAAAAGGCAATCAGGTTGTCGGAAAAGGGTGGCATAAAAAGTTCGGCGGACCCCACGCGGAAATAAACGCGCTGGAAGATTGCAAGACCTTGGGAGTTAATCCCCGTGGCGCTGCGATGTACGTTACGCTTGAGCCGTGCTCTCACCATGGTAAGACAGGCCCCTGCACACGGGCCATAATCGCCGCCGGGTTGGCAAAAGTTTTCGTTGCAATGATTGACCCATCTGAGCACGCCGGCGGTAAAGGTATTGAGCAGTTGCGTAATGCGGGAATCGAGGTGCAGACCGGCATCTGTGAGACTGAAGCCGGGCTGCTGAACGCTCCTTTTGTCAAATTTGCCGCCACCGGCAAATGCTGGGTCACGTTAAAATGGGCGCAGAGTATTGATGGCAAATTGGCCGTAACAGAGCTGCAACCGTCAGGGAGCAGTTGGATATCCGGCGAGCAAAGCAGAAAAGATGTGCACAAATTACGCCGGCGTGCAGACGGCATATTGGTTGGCGTAAATACCGTAATCGCTGATGATCCGCTATTGACCGCCCGCCCCAGTAAAGGCAAAAAGGCAACCAGAATAGTCTTGGATAACCACCTCAGAATCCCCCTGGATTGTAAGCTGATTAAGACGGCCAGGAAACATCCCCTGCCGATATACACCAGACAAGACTCAGTCCCGGCGAATCCGGAAATTGCAGAAAAGATTAAAAAAAAGGGTGCAGAGGTACTTACTTATCAGGATACGCAGAGCTGCTCTAACCTGCATTTTCTGCTCGATGAATTAAGTAAACGCGGCATTGCTCACTTGCTTGCCGAAGGCGGGCCAAAGGTATTGACTTCGTTTCTAAAAGAGGGGCTTGCCGATGAGATTGTGATTTATATCGCACCGAAGATATTGGGGGCACAGGGCAGCGCCGAAATAACCGGACCGATGGCTGAATTAACGCAGGCTGTCGGACTGCATCACGTTGATATCAAACGCTTCGGCGATGACGTTCGCCTCAGAGGTTTGACAGCAAAAGCGCTTTAGTGAAATTTCGTTCTCATTCTGCAAATAGTATCACATGGTTCGCGTAATTTGGAAATGTAGCGGATGAACAAAAGAGATGTGGTCAGGCTGGCGATTGAGGGGCGCAGAGTTCCGTATGTTCCGTGGCATTGCGGCTTTACCATAGAAGCGGCGGAGAAGCTGCGAAAGCATTTTGGCCGGGATGATTTGGAGCGGGTGCTGGACAATCATTTCGTCAAATTAGGCAGCGATACAGGTTTTTTTACTGATATTGGCAATGGCCGCTTTCGTGATGTATTCGGGGTGGTGTGGGACCGCAGCGTCGATAAAGATATCGGTATCGTTGAAGGGTGTGTCTTGCCCGAGCCTACACTTGACGAATACGATTTCCCCGACCCGCTGGACGGGCGTTTTTTTGAAGATATTCCTGAGAAGCTCTCTTTGTATGAGGATTGTTTCCGGGTATTTAAGATTGGATTCTCGCTGTACGAGCGGGCCTGGACTCTGCGGGGTATGGAGAACCTTATGATGGATTTTCTCATTGCCCCGGACTTCGTGCATGAACTGATGAAACAAATAGCCGACTATAACATCGCCCAGATTACCGAGGCCTTGAAATATGATATTGACGCGATCTATTTAGGCGATGACTGGGGTCAGCAGAGAGGCCTTCAGATGGGGCCTAATCTATGGCGGGAATTTATCCAGCCTCAGTTGAAACGGATGTACTCGGTTGCTCGGGATGCGGGCAAGTATGTTATTATCCATTCGTGCGGCAAGGTGGATGAGCTTTTTGACGATTTGATTGAGATAGGGCTTAATTGCTTTAATCCGTTCCAGCCTGAGGTTATGGACGTATTTGACCTTATGAAAAGGTACAAGGGACGGCTTGCATTTCACGGCGGCCTCTCGACGCAGCAAACCCTGCCCTACGGCTCAATCCAAGATGTTAAGAATGCAGCGGCCAAACTGCTAAAGGCAGGTAAAAAGGGCGGCTATATCTTCGCACCCGCCCACGCCGTCGAGGGCGATGTACCGTTGGAAAATATGTTAGCTTTTATAGATGTCCTCCATGCCCAGAACGGCTACAAACGGTAGATTTCTCGTCTGTGGCCGAAATATATTTTTCCAAATTTGTTATTTTTACCGGTCTATCTGGGTGAGATGGTATTTAAAATGCCATCGGGCATCCCTGAAAGCGTCATTTTTTCCTTGATTCGTGGTCTCAAAAGGTGTATAATTATTTTATATTTAGCGGCCTGGCTAGCGCTGAAAGGAGAAGGGTGTGCAATTCCTTTTAGTCTGCTTTTTATAGGTCCTGTAACGGCATCGAATTGACGTAATGTGCGCCTGAAGTGTTCATAAGGATGTGCAGACTTCGGTTTTTATCGGTTCTTATAGATGAACTTTATCACCTTTGCAACGAGCCATATTCGTTTTTTGGGTTAACTTAGCGAAGGCTTGTACCGATATATTAACGGATAATGTGCGGTATTAAAACGAGGAAAGGAAATCCTGCTTAAAGATTTTCTGCCCGTTTTTTTTACCTGAAGGTGTGAAAGGGAATATACGATGAAAAAAATCCTGACTATCTCGCTTGTTTTGCTGGTATTTAGCTCCTTAGGCTGCGAGAGCATGAAGAGCTTTTTTAAGCCAAAGGAGGGGGAGCCGGAATCAAAGCAGCCTGAAAAGTTCTTTTGGGATAGCAGCCACGAACCCATAGCTATAGCTCCAATAAATGCGGTGCCTGCTCCGGCAGGTTTGCCTGTTCCGGCAGAGGGGCCTGTTGTCAGCGAGGCCAGGCAACTGGTAGTTCTCAGTCAGTCCGACATGGCCGTGGTCTCGATGACCTATCCATGGCCGGAATGCGGGATTGTTCGATTGGACAAGACCGTGCCGAGAGAAGTCGAACTAAACAGGTCGTTTGATTACTTCATCGTTGTTACGAACCTGACGGAAACAGTACTGACCGATATTTTAGTAAACGAAGAGCTTTCACGTGGTTTCAAATACACAAGGTCAAATCCGGCAGCGAGAAAAGATGTGGATAAACTTGTGTGGGAGATAAAAACGCTCGGGCCAAAAGCCAGCAAGCGAATTACAGTTTCCGGCGTGGCTACCAGCGCCGATTCCCTTGAACATTGCACCACTGTCGTTACACCAATCATTCCGGCTTGTGTCCCTATAAGGATTGTTCAACCCAGATTGGAGCTGGCGAGGGTAGCGCCGGATGAGGCATTACTTTGTGAGGCGATTCCGGTTGTATTTGTGGTGACCAATTCAGGAACGGGATCCGCGCAAAATGTCAGAATCGTTGACACGCTTCCTATCGGGCTGCGGACGACTGACGGCAAGAGCAAATTAGTATTGGATGTTGGCACATTGGGCGAAGGTCAGTCGCGGCAATTCTCGGCTGAACTGCGGGCGGCCAAGACAGGTAGATATACCAGCAAAGCAGTGGCCACCTCGGCTACAGGCCTGAGAGCAGAATCAGCAGAAACTACTACGATTGTAAGTCTGCCTGTGCTGGCGATCGAGAACAACGGTCCAAGAAAACAGTATCTCGGTCGAAAGGTAACTTACGAAATAACGATTGCTAACAAGTCGGATATACCGGCGAAAAATACTATTGTAGAAGATACCATCCCGAATGGAGCTACCTCGATAGAGGCAAACGAAGGTGCAAAGCTTTCCGGCTCAAAATTGATCTGGGAACTTGGCACTCTTGCGCCGAATAGTATCAAAAACGTACGTGTTTCCTATATTCCGACAGAGCCGGGTATGCAAACGAATAGCGCAACCGTAACTGCATACTGTTCGGAGGCTGTAACTGCTTCTGTGCAGACTATGGTAACAGGGATTTCCGCAGTAGCGCTGGAAGTCGTTGACGTCGAAGACCCGGTTAAAGTCGGCTCACAAACGACATACGTAATTAGTGTTACGAACCAGGGCTCTGCTGCTGCCACCAATGTTCGTATTACATGTCTTTTGGAAGGTAATGTTCAATACGTTTCCTCGGCCGGTGCAACTGCCGGTTCGATAGAGGGACAGATGGTGAAGTTCTACCCGTTAAGCAGTCTTGAGCCGAAGGCCAGAGCCGCTTGGCGTGTGGTCGTCTCGGCTGTAAAACCGGGTGATGTACGCTTCAAAACCGTCATGAATGTTGACCAGCTTACGCGTCCAGTTGAAGAAACGGAATCTACGAATATTTACGAGTAGTTATGATTTAAAATATGGCACCCCGGCGTAATTCGCGCCGTGGTGCCCTCTTGAAAAATCCCCTTTGTTTGTATTCTGTTTCTGCATTTTCTTATCTATCCTCCAATTAAGAATTGGCTGTTTTTTTCCTTGATTAGTGGTAGAAAGGTGATTAGATAAATGTTATTTGTTATACACATCAGCCGGTAATAGTTTTCAGGAGGTTTAAGATGCGAGTGATAGAACTTTTGGACAAGTCGGCGGTTAATTACGAGATTACCGAACACTCACCTGCTTTTACGGCGCAGCAGATGGCTGCTGCCGAGCACGAGCCGGGCAAATACGTAGCGAAACCGGTTATTGTCAAAGCCGACGGTAAATACATCATGTGCGTGCTTTCAGCGTGTTACAAGATTGATTTAGGCGCCTTGAAAAGTCTAATGGGCGCTAAATCAGTTGAGTTGGCCCGGGAAGAGGAAATCGGCGCGATATTTGACGATTGTGAGCTGGGAGCCGAGCCGCCCTTCGGTAATCTGTATGACTTGCCTACTATTATGGACAAGGCCCTGGAAAAGGACGACCATATAACGTTCCAGGCTGGCACGCATGACAAAGCGATACGGATGGATATGGATGATTACCGAAAGCTCGTTGAGCCGAAGGTACTTGAATTCAGCTATCACATGACGTCATGATTGCAGCTTGTCGCAACGAATATAAAAAAAGCCCACGGGCTAACAGAGCCCGGGAGCTAAACGCTCAAAGAGTATGTTCGCCTGTTCAGGCGGTTTCCTCATCAATCCAGCCGAGAAGCTCCTTCAGGTCGTCGAGGGTGATATCACCCATGTGAGCGATTCGGAAGGTTTGTTCTTTGAGCTTGCCGTAGCCGTTCCCGAAAATCGTATTGTGCTTTTGCTGTATTTTATTAATGGTTTCGGCGACATTGATACCGCATGTATTCTTGACTGTTGTAAGCGTATCTGAGGCGTACTTTTCGTCGCAGAAGAGGTCAAATTTTTCTCTGGCCCAGGCCCTTACAAAATCAGCCATTTGTTTATGTCTTTCCCAGACATTGTCCATACCCTCTTTGAGCAGCTTTTCACACTGGTAATTCAAAGCCATAATATGAGGGACATTCGGTGTAGTGGGTGTTTGGTTTTTCGCCGCCATTTTTGCAAAACTCTGGAAATCGAAGTAGTAACCTCTGTTGGGAACATTGCTGCTTTTTTCCAGAGCTTTGTTGCTTACCACAGCCACAGCCAGGCCCGGCGGAATTGCAAATGCCTTCTGGACAGAGGCGAATACCACGTCCCAGCCAAGCTCGTCAAAATGCAAAGGCAGGCCAACCATCGCACTAACGGCATCGACGAAGACAAGGATATCTGGATATTTTTCCTTCATCATTTTGCTGATTTCATAGACTGGATTTGTCAGGCCGGTGCTCGTTTCGTTATAAACGAGGGTAACAGCGGCATACTTGCCGGTAGTGAGTTTCTCATCAATCATCTCGGGCAATGTAGGCGTACCCCATTCGACTTTAAGCTCATCTACGTTTTTGCCGCAGCTCTTAGCCACCCCGGACCACTTGTCGCTGAAGGCGCCGCAGCAGGTTGCCAGAACGGTTTCGTCAGGACCAACACAGTTGCGAACAGCGGCTTCCCAGATTCCTGAGGCCGAGGACGTAGAGAGAAAAATATTCTGGTCGGTAAATAGGATTTTCTTGAGCATATCCACTGTTTCGCCGTGCAGTTGAGAATACTCTTTGCCGCGATGTCCGAGTGTCGGCCGTGCGAGCTGCTGCAGGACGTCTTCGTTGACCTTTACCGGTCCTGGAATGAATAATCTTGGTGGTTTTTTCCAATCTACCATATCATCTACTCTCTTCTTTTTGTTATCCCCGCCCCACATCGAAAGTGCGGGATAAAATCCGGCGGGAATTTATACTATTTTTGTTCATATGTCCCTGCTTTCGCAGGGATGACGTTTTAATTTATTTTACAATTTTTGAATCGTCAAGCCTGTAAATATTTTTGGATAAAAGTAAGTTGATTTTTGTGGCATTCTTTCCCCTGCATCCGTTACCAGTTTTAGCTGCTGCATCTTTACAGGGTTCATAAAAAAGGCCGCCTGTTTGTTCCCTGCGTCAACCTGAGAGATTGACTCGCCAATTGCATTTGGAGTATCTTTTACGTATTGAAGATTTTCACCTTTGGCCAACCTTTCTTCGTCAATACCCAATATTTTTTCCAGGATAAGTTTATGCAGAATAGATACATCGAGATGCCTCCAGGCTGAGCTCATATCAGGAACTACCGGATCCATCGCCTGCTTGTCTCTCAGGACAGCAACGTAAAAGGCGTTGTTTGAGCCGTAGATACCAAATGCGTTTTTATCGTTATCGTGTCCGGCCTTCATCTGCTCAAGCATCTTTTGCATTGCATTCATTTTGCTCTCTGGAGAATCAAACTTAAGCTCGGTAAGCTCAAAGTTTTCTTTAAGCTCAGTAATAAGTTTTTCAAAACTGAAGTTTTCGAGATTGCCTGCAAGCCGGTGTGTGGCTAAAACTATCAGCCCTTTGTGTGAAATATTGGCAAAGGCGAGCATTTGATACTTAGCTGCCGGGTGGTCGCTTTCTTTGGAATAAGCCAAACCTGTCGTATAACGGTGATGTCCGTCTGCGATGACGCAGCTTTTATCATTCATCATTTTCACAATTTGCTGGATATTTTCTTCGGCGGTTATTGCAAAAAGACGATGACGTGCATTTTGTTCGTCAACAAAGTCAATAAGCGGCTCGGTTGTGGCGGTCTGTTCTATGATTTTGTCTGCGATTTCCTGCTCGTCCTCATAGAGCATAAAGACCAGGCCGAACCCCGCTGTTGTTGCTTTTTTGAGACTGAGTCTGTCGAGCATTGGCTTTTTGAGCACTTGTTCGTGGGGTCTGACGACTTCACCGAATTCTTCGAGCCTGGCCGTAGCTATAAAGGACAGACGCTGAAATTGTATTCCCTCCAGCTTGAAGTCCTGGACATAAGCATAGATAGTTTCAGTGGTATCCTCCTTTAATGCCCCTTGATTTATCCAGTTATTGAGATAGCCGGCGGCCCTTGTATATTGATTTTTGTCCCCGTTATCAGAGGTGTTTGTCTTTCCTTTGATTATACGCACAATATTGTGTTCGCTTCTGTTATAAAGCTGCTCTTGCTGGGCGTCGCTGATAACGTCATAAGGAGGAGCAATACAGCAGCCCACGTCGCCAACCACCGCCTTATCAAACCTAAATGCCTTGAATGGCTTAATTTGCATGTTCATTTCTCGTATTCGAAATCAAGGTTAATTTATTTAAGACAACCTGAGATTACAGAAAAATGAATAATACTAAAGAAAAAGAGAATTGTCAAATATGAACAGGACATGTTAAAAAGGTGGGGTATTATATATGTTTGTTTTTCTTTTGTTCGAGATACTGGTTTATCGCCGCTGCTGCAATTCGGCCCTGGCCCATTGCGAGAATGACGGTGGCGGCGCCGAGAACAATATCTCCCCCTGCATAAACACCTTCCATTGAGGTCTTGCAGTTTTCATCGACAACGATATTGCCCCACTTGTTGAATTCCAGGTTTGGGGTTGTCTGGCGAATCAACGGATTAGAACCGTTACCGATGGCCATTATGCAAGTATCAACGTCAATTCTAAATTCTGAGCCTTCTATTGGAAGGGGGCGGCGCCGGCCGGAATCGTCCGGTTCACCAAGTTGATACTTAAGGCATTCGATGGCAACGACATGGCTGTTCTGGTCGCCGATTATTCGTTTTGGACTTTGCAATATGTGAAATTCGATTCCTTCTTCCTTTGCGTGATGAACTTCCTCGACTCGGGCGGGCATTTCCTTTTCGGTTCTTCGATAGACAAGATAGACCTTTTCAGCTCCGAGTCTGAGTGCTGTTCTCGCTGAGTCCATAGCAACATTACCGCCGCCGATAACGGCGACTTTCTTTGAGAGGGCGATTGGCGTGTCGGCTCCGGAGCCAAAGTCATATGCCTTCATAAGATTTGCACGGGTGAGATATTCGTTGGCACTATACACACCGATAAGGGATTCTCCTTCAATTCCCATAAATCTCGGCAGGCCTGCCCCAACACCGATATAGGCTGCATCAAAGCCGTCCTCGGTTAGCAATTGCTCGAGGGTTCTTGTTCTGCCGACGATGAAATTATAGACGATTTTGACACCCATTTTGGTCAGGGTATCAATTTCCTCCTGGACAATGGCTTTAGGGAGCCTGAATTCCGGGATTCCATAAACCATTACGCCGCCCGGTTTATGAAAAGCCTCGAATATTGTAACATCATGGCCTGCCCTTCTGACATCAGCGGCAGTAACAATACCCCCGGGACCAGAGCCGATTATGGCGACTTTCTTTTCGGTTTCGGCAGCGACGGCCGGGACAGTATCGGCATTTTGGCTAAGGTCGGCGACGAATCTTTCGAGTCGGCCGATTGAAACGCCTTTTGTAGGGTCTTTGAATTTTATCCCGACGGTGCATGTTTGCTGACACTGGACTTCCTGTGGACAGACCCGGCCGCATACCGCTGGCAATAGAGAATTTTCCTTTATGATATCCAGGGCTTCCTTATAGCAGCCTTCAGCGATGGCAGAAACAAAGTCTCTTATTCTGATTTGCACAGGACAACCTTTAACGCAAGGAGCTTTTTTACACTGGAGGCAGCGCATAGCTTCCAGTCGGGCGTGTGTTTCAGTATAGCCGGTTGCCACTTCGTTGACATTGCCTCTTCTGATGGCGGGGTCCTGTTCGGGCATGTCCTGCTGGGGTATATTGTATCTGTCGCTTGGTTTGAGTTTATCGGTTTTTTGCTTTTCTAAGAGCTGCTGGAGAAGCTGCTGTCTTTCTTTGTCTGTCACTGTAAGTGTTTCCTAACAATTGCCGAGAAGTATCTGCTGTTTTAACTGTCAGATATGTTCAAGGTTCAATTTGTCTAATTTTGCATTGGTGTTTTTTATATTGTTCGTGCGCCTTGTTTTCCTGGTCTTTGTAGGCATTCAATCTTTTCATCATCAAATCGAAGTTGACTTTGTGCCCGTCAAATTCCGGACCGTCAACGCAGACGAATTTTGGCTTATTGTCAAATTCGATTCGGCAGCCGCCGCACATGCCGGTCCCGTCAACCATAATGGTATTGAGTGATACTTGTGTAGGTATATCGAACTGCTTTGTTACCTCGCAGCAGAATTTCATCATTATAGCCGGGCCAATAGCAAAGACCTGGTCCGGCTTTGGGTTGCGCTGACAGAGCTCCTTCAATGGTTCGGTCACTAATGCTTTTCGTCCGTATGAGCCGTCATCGGTTGTGATTATCAATTCATCGCTTATCTGTGCGAATTCTTCTTTGAGGATGACCAGCTCTTTGCTTTTTGCTCCGAGGATGCTGATAATGTTGTTGCCTTCCGCTTTCAGGGCTTTTGCGATGGGCAGCAGGGGCGCATTACCGATACCGCCGCCAACGCAGACGACAGTACCGAAGTTTTCAAGATGAGTTGGCTTACCCAGAGGCCCTGCGACATTGGTGATTTCGTCTCCCTGCTGCAAATCAGCTAATTCGGCGGTGGTTTTACCGAGGCGCTGCCAGATAAGCCGGATAGTGCCCTTTTCCGGGTCGGCGCCGGCTATTGTCAGGGGGATACGTTCGCCGTATTCGTTATTTATACTGATAATAACGAATTGTCCCGGCTCTCTTGCCCGCGCAACCAGCGGCGCCTCGATTTCAGCGGTGAAAACGTCCTCTGAAAGCTGCTTTTTAGATATAATTTTGTGCGACACTTTTGTTTCTTTCAGGCTAAAAGTCCCAAAAACGGGAATTATCTTATAGGCAGGTCTGTTTGTCAAGAATTATTGTACCCGTAGTAGTGAAAAAGGTGTATTGAGAATTGATATCGCGACTATCCGGCATTATAACCCGGCCAGACCAATCAGAGTTTTTAGACCGAGGCTGACGTATATTCGAACCTTATTGTCAGGTTGGTGTGCTTATTATTTTACTCGTGCCAGCGCTTTATTTCGAAGCGCACTAACTCTTCATTTACACTTGCATCTCTCAGCGAGGCATCATACATAAAGGTGCCGGAGTTTTTCATGTCAAAGGTTTTGGCTACAACTGCTCCATATACATTGGCGGAATTGTTCATTATGATATCAGCATCAGGAGCGTAGATCGCTCCATAAAGGTCGGAACTGTTTTTGAATATTATCGTTTCACAGCTATCAAGGCCGTATATTTGCAGGCTCCCTGGGTCTTCGGTTTCGTTGTTAACGGTGCTCGAGTTTTTGCCTTCGAAATCCCCGCCTAAATACAGCGTCAGAGAGGCATCCGGTTCTATCTGCAGTTCAGCAGAATTACCAAGCGTTATGTCGCCGGTAATATAAAGTGTGATGTCTCCATTGATTATAACTGTTTCGCTGTTCCCAAGGTCAATGCTGCTATACTTGCTGGAATGATTTATTGTTGTATCATTATTTATAGTTCCGAAAGACGGCAGCCACTGGAGCCAATCCGGCACCGTTACCGGCGGCAGCTCCACTTCCTCGCTCAGGGCTGTAGTCTGACCTTCGATAATCGCACTGTTTCCTAAATCAATAGCGGTATCAGGGTCTCCTCCCACACCCACAGCAACATCACCGTTTATAATTGCTGAGTTTGCCAGCCTGACAGAGCCATCTGCAGTGCTGTTCGTTCCGACTTTCATATTTGCATCGTCCGCGTCGTAATTGTACCAGTCCACTTCGGCCGAATTATGCAGGTTTATGAATCCCTCCGTGAAGATTGCCGCTTCAAATGGTCCCTGTAATTGTAAAGTGCAGCTTACTGTTCTTTGGGACTGGGCGGATGTTCCGGTAGATTGGATAGTATAAATGCCGGAATCACTTGTAACTGAGTAACTATAAACTTCGTCGCAATAAGGCAGGCTTATTTCTGTTTCCAGCGGCAGGCTGCTGCCGTTCCAGGGTTTAACCTGCAGCTTCTCGTTCATTTCAAAGAGGGCCTTTGTCAGCCCGGCGTCGGCGGCGCATCGGGCTGCGATATCAGAGGTCATTCGCAAGGAAATGGTACGGCTGTGCAAACCCATACTGAGTAGCCCTGTCCCCATTGCAAGCAATATTAAGACCGCAACCACGGCCAGAGGTATGGCAGAGCCACGTTTTTTAGATTGTAGGAGCCTGTTCATATTTTGACTTCCTTTCCAGGTAGCTTGATACCTGCGATTTATTTACTACTTCAAAGGTTACTTTACTCTTTTATGGGCGTAGCATTTATATTCGAAGTTGATGACTTAGGATTGTCCTCATTCATGCCACCGCTTTACTACGAAGCGTACACCCTCATCGTCCACTTCTACTTCTCTCAGCGCTTCATCATAGTGGTAATTGCCGCCGGCCTTCAGCTCAAAGTTATCGGCAACGACAGACCCGTAAAAATCTCCGTTGGCATACAGGTCAACATTAGCATTTGGGGCATAGATAGTTGCACTCCAGGTGGTCTTGGCCTTGATGTCGAAGTACTGTGTACTTTCGGCTGTACCAAACACTTGGAATTTCATGGGATCCTCAGGAGGAATTAAGTTATTGACTGCGCTGTTTGTGCGACAATGAATATCTCCATCTATGTAAAGGGTCAAAGACGAGTCATCCATTACAACAATCTCGCACGACTCTCCGAGTTCGATATTTCCGCTGATATACAAGACAACATCTCCGCCACCTATTTCCAATACTCCCAGCACCTCGCTCTTTGCCACAGTAATGTTGCCATATTGGCCGCTGTCTGCAGGGCCGATTGTTACGGTTTCGCCCGTGGCGGTAATATCTACTCCCATATAGGGCAGTGCCGGCGGGGTTATCAGTGGTAAGGGATCATATTCTGTTCCTCCGAACTGATCCCCGGTTGTCGCGCCGAGGTCTTTTATAACAGTACCCGGATCGCCACCGAGCCCGACAATAACGTCACCCTCCACAATTACACTGCTATTGAGAATTATGCTTGAGTCCGCAGTGCTTTGGGTGCCAATATTTGCCTTGAAATCGGTATCAAATGGGTCCTGGGAGTTGTATCCATCGATGACCGTATCGGGTTTTAATATCATATTCTTTTTCGTTAGAATCGCATTCTCAAATAATCCCTCCAGTTCTATCGTCGCATAGACTGTTCTTTCGGCATTGCCGGCCTTTCCAACGGACTCGATAATATAGCCGCCGACGAGATCACCTGTAACGCTGTAACTGTAGGATGCGTCACAATAGAGCAAGCGTGTCTCTTCTGCTATCGGCAGGGAGCTGTATGACCAGGGAACCTGCAGTTTTTCGTTCATTTGATACAGAGCCATTGTCAAGCCTGTATCGGCGGCACATCGGGCTTTAATATCTGAGGTTGTTCGCAGAGAAAAGGTACGGCTGTGCAAACCGAGCCGAAGCAGCCCTGTTCCCATTGCAAGCAATATTATGACCACAAGCGCAGCCAGAACTATGGCAGAGCCACGTTTTTTAGATTGTAGGAACCTGTTCATATTTTGACTTCCTTC
>JABMRO010000086.1 GCA_013202635.1 Planctomycetota bacterium | reverse complement strand
TCTGTATGCATCGACCAAATCGCTTATCTTGTAATCCAGAGCGGCAATAGCTGCTTTCTGGAAAGGCGCAGGCGCACAGACAAAGGTATATTGCTGTATCTTGGTCATTTCTTCTATTACGTTTTTAAGAGACTCACCGGCAGCTACGTAACCCAGCCGCCAGCCGGTCATCGCATAAGACTTGCTGAAACCCCGAAGCAAAAGCGTTTTCTCGTGGTAATTAGCTATACTTGGGCACTTGCCGTCATAGCAGAATCTCTCGTATATCTCATCGGTCATAACGAGTATATCTTTTTCCGCCGCAACTTCAGCTAATCTCTTGATCTGTTCTTCTGAATATACCACACCGGTCGGATTGCAGGGTGAATTAAGGATAATCATCTTGGTTTTGTTGGTTATCGCATCGGCAATTTTCTCGATGGGCAGCTCAAAATTCGGATAACTATCTACAAAGACACATCTTCCCCCCAACATATTGATTACGTGCTTATAGATTACGAAGTACGGGTCGGGTATAATCACTTCATCTTCGGGATTAATAAGTGCCAGGAACGCCAGCAGAAGCCCCCCACTCACACCGTTGCTTATCAGAACAGCCGGATTTGACCAGCCGAATTCGTTTTGTACCTGTTCAACTATTCTTTTCTTCAGGACAGCGTCACCTGCCGTTTGTGAATATTTATTTTGCCCTGCCCTGATTGCGTTTATCGCTTCTTCTTTTAACGGTTCCGGTACATCGAAGTCCGGCTGACCTATCGAAAAATTCACCGGGTCTTTCAGGGACCCCGCCAGCGCAAAGACTTTACGAATCCCGCTTGCGTCGATTTTACTTGTCCTGTTTGCGAGTATTTCTTTCATTTGCTGACATACTAACGATGTAACCTTCAATCGTCAATTGGAAATCGAACTACCGCCGAATGATCAAATCGGGAAATTCTTAACCTATGGTTGTACTGTGGAGTTCCGCTGATGCTGTGGCGTCGCTTGCCCCCTGCCGCCGCCGTATTTATTTGGAGATTATTTTATATCTAATTATCGTTTATATGAAATGCTGCTTTACGCACTGAGAAACAATCGTCCCCTGAAAAAAGTAGATAGCAGCTCCTGCCATCCTTACTCATCCACCTGGCTGGCAGACAGCTTGTCTCCCCCGGCCCGACATCCCATTGCTGGTTATAATATACAGTGGTCCAGGGCCCCCACGGCTCCGGCGCGTCAAAAATCCCTAATCCACCTTTGAATCGCATATCATCTTTACCATAGATAGTCTGACACCATAGATACCTTTTCAGCCCTGCGTTGTAGCTGATGCCTGAGCGATAACATCTGCCGGGATTAATAAACACAGCTTTCATTTCACGAATGTCACTTGTCCACATCGGCTGCCGCCAATCGTCAAAACCATTGAAAAATTCATAAGTGTTCCGCT
Source organism: Planctomycetota bacterium (assembly GCA_013202635.1). Classification (GTDB taxonomy): domain Bacteria; phylum Planctomycetota; class Phycisphaerae; order Sedimentisphaerales; family Anaerobacaceae; genus NIOZ-UU13. Next base: position 1,568 of record JABMRO010000086.1, on the reverse strand, counting down.
TGCGAATCGCCTCTTTCGGCACCCTTGCCATTACCATCCTGTCAGCCGGCTCGTAGGCACTGTTACTGTCGTGCGAATAGAGGTAAACGAAATTATCTCTTGCACCGGCGTAATTCCTGCCGTAATTCAAAAATGTCGGAGCACCAAAGCTCGTTGTAAACTTCCAGCCGCACCACTTCCAGCTTTTGCCATGATCTTCAGACCAGGCTACCTGCGAATTGCCGGTATTTCTAACTAACATATAAAGCACACCATCTACACAAATAATCCCACTGGCTTTCGCACCTTCAGCGCCCTGCCCTATTCGTTCGCCGGTATCAGTGCGAATGTTAACTCCCCGAAAATCAGGTGGCGAGCCTGTAATCTTTGCAATGCCAAGACTCAATTTCTTTTTTGTTTTGGGTTCAAATCCCCAGCCGTCACCATAAGCTGTGTATTGATTATCATCATCCGCCCAGGTAATCGGCCAGTTATCGCTGCCTTTGGCTTTGCGCACAATTGATGATGCCGGTTCGAAGTTGACTTTCGTAATCAAGCCGCTTCGGGAATACGGCGGCTTAATTATGGCCTCCATTAACGGGTTAAACAGATATTTCTCCAGGCCGCCCCAGAACCCTTCACCTTTAGAAGGGTTATAAAGATTTGAGCCGTTACGTACGATAATAAGGTCGAGGCTGGGTACTACCAAAAGTACCTGGTTGCCGGCCCCCGCCCCTCCAAAGGCGTCACGGGGCACTTTAGCCCATACACCGTCAAAATTCGTCCACCACCCCAATCCAGAGCCGGGATTAGGTTCACCGGCAGGCCTGTCAGGTAAAGGAGTGCCCGCATACTTCACTACCTCTTCGACGCACTTTGAATCGATAAGCTGCCTACCCTGCCAGTTACCTTTTCGCAACATCAGCCGGCCCACCCGCGCTACTGCACGGGCGGTATAGCTACCACCGCCCCAGTTGGCAATCAGATTCAAGCCGTTTACTTTGTAGGTTTGACCGTATCCGATAGACCATTCATCATCCTTCACACCAATGGGGCGCATAATCCGTTCCCGCAGCAGCGTCCTCACATCGGTATGCTCTGTACCCTGCAAGCTGGTTGTGACGACATAGGAGAGCATTGCCATGCCAGGATTGCTGTAAGCGAACTTTGTTCCGGGCGGAAAAATTATTGGGGCTTTATCCCGGGAGAGAGTGAACGGGTCCGGGTCTTTCTTCCAAAACCCACCCTTCCATCCCGGCAATTCGAAATGAGGAATCTCGTCCTGTTCGGCATCTTCAATGCCTGAGGAATGTGTCGCTAAATGACGAATCGTAATTTTTGATTTCTTTGGATTTCCTCTCCACTCCGGAATATATTTACAAGCCGGTTCATCTATGCTGAGCCGCCCATCGTTTAGAGCAAACATTAGAGAAACGCCGCCCACTAATGCTTTAGCAAGTGAAGCCGTGTAATGACGCTGAACTGGCCTCCACCCTGAAGCATACCATTCATATACGATTTTGTCATTCTTGATAACCAGGAGCGTCTTTGTGCCTTTTGCAGCAAGAGTATCCTTTGCTGCATGAAGC
>JABMRO010000085.1 GCA_013202635.1 Planctomycetota bacterium | reverse complement strand
GCCCTTGAGCGCAGTTTAACTCTTCGCAAGATGAGCAAGCATATGGGCGATGACACCATAATTTCATTACTGGTAGCTACTGCGCTCAGCAAGATGGCTGATAATCATATTCAATATCTTCTGGCTGATATGCCACAGGACGTGGAGACATTGACGTGGTTGAAAAGCCAGCTTTCTATTATAGAAAGCAAACCGCTTTCATCCAGAGCTACAACTACGTATGAAAGGGTGCTGTCCCTCGAACATATGCAGCTCGATAAATTAAAGGAACTGATAGAAATCGTGAGCGGTGAACCTGTTAAGCCGGACAGCAAAGAAGCCGAACAGCTTCGTAATGTTGACCAGACCATTATTGATAAAAACAGGGCTTACTACATTAAACATATGGATACACTTCAAACGATTCTAAGTACGCCGATGAACTATGGGAAGGTCTATACCGAGCTTAAAAAGCTGAACGAACAGCCGCGCAAGGACCTTGCCGAAAACAACACCGATGCTTATATAACGTCAATTGTTGCAGCGGGGTATGATAAAATTGTAAGTGTCGAAACAAGCGGCAAAACATTAAACAACGCCGTAAGGACTGCTGTTGAAGTATATATACAAAAAGCCCAAACAGGCCAATTGCCTGGAACTCTTCCGACAGGTCTGCCGAAAGATTTATTCAGCGGAAAGGATTTTAGGTACGAGAAAACTGCAGATGGTTTTACTCTTCGCTGCAGAGGCAAAGATTTGGATAAAAACGAAACCTATCAATATGACTTCAAAGTCAAATAGTTCTTTATATATCATCAGAAACAACAGGCCGGGCTTGAAAACTCGGCCTTTTTTTATGCGCATAGGCAACAAAAAAAACGAAAAAATATTCATAAATGAGGTTGCGCACAGACACCCTTTACCGTCTATAATAGTGAAGTCTTGAAAGGCAAACATCAGGAGGTTTTTTGCGAGACCGTCAGAAAGAACTTTTAGAGCTGTTGGGTAAGTCCGGAGCGAATCTGTATGCGCTTTTGACCAGGCTGACACTGCGCGAAGATATTGCTGAGGAATTAATGCAGGAATTATTTATAAAACTCAATAATACAAGACATTTCGATAAGGGCAGGAACCGCTATGCCTATGCCCGCAAAACTGCGATTAATCTGGCTTTCGAGTGGCGACGCAACCACAAGCTGAATCCTGTGGGCCTGGACCGGATATCCGAACCGGCTTCCAATGACAGCTCGCCGTTGAATAAACTTATCCGAACGGAAGAGCTGGATGAAATATTAAATGCTATTGGTAAATTGAAGAAAGTGTCCCGCGAGGCCTTTGTAATGCGATATATCCAACAGGAACCTTACGATTATATTGCCGAACAATTGGGTAAGACCCCCCATCACGTCCGGGCCTTGTGTTCGAGGGCCTCGAATCGTCTTAGGGATATACTCGAACACAACCGGTCACAATCTTTTGTAAAGGAAACGCATAATGTCAAAAATTGGCGACAACCAAATCCACGATCGGCTCAAAATCCTCTCACGGATTGAGCCGAGTTCAGAGGCCACCGGCCGTGCCGTGCAAATGGCTCGGGACGCTCTGATAAACAAAGAAAATGCACATCAATACACGGGCACAACAATATGGCGAAATATCTTCAAGAATCCAATAATAAAGTTCACCGCCGCTGCTGTATTGATGATTGGCTTAGGATACATCGGCGGCAGGCTTTCCGCCGGGCAGCCGTTGGATGTAGAAGAGCTTCGGGCCGCTCTGGAAAGCTCACTGAGAACGTCTCTGGAACCGGCTCTTCGAGAAGGCCTGACCGAGGAGATGAACGAACGCTGGCAATCGGCTTTTGCCGCTAATTGCGCTCAACTCAAAGACGAGCTTCAACAGCAGGTTCGGCGCGACCTTATGGAGTTCGCCACACAGACCTTGGCCGCTTCCGGTACAATGACGAACCAGCGTCTAATGGAACTCGTTCAGCTAATCGAGGCCGCACGAATAAAAGACCGCGAAAGGATCGAAACAGCCTTTGAGCAAATAGAACTCAATCAAACCCAGCTTGGAAAAAGCCTGCTGGCCGTAGCTTCCCGAACATACGAACTGCTGGACATTAAGGAGAATTAACCAAATCGTTACATTAAACGGATATCCGGCGGTTTGGTTTCGGACGTATTTGAAAAATTTAACCGGTAAATGAAAGGAGCAAAAAATGAAATCTTTAACCAGAACAATTATTGTGCTTGTCGTTATCAATCTGGTGATGGGAAATTTTGCCTTAGCCCAAAACGCATCCGGCGAAGCAAACGCAGAATCCGGAGAGCCTGTAGCACGAAGTAGGGCCCGGACGCCAAGGCACCCAGAGCCAGTGCAGCCGGGAGTTGCACCTCCAGCACCTATTCCGGAACCTCTACCGGAACCTGAGCCTGTTCCCACTCCGCCTACTGCATCGCCGAGAACGTTCACTATTTCCGGTAGGACTGGCATCGGTGGCGTGATGATGCAGGGACTACCGGGCATTGTTGTTACCGACCCAAGGGGCTACTACAGCGCTAGTGTTCCATCCGGCTGGACCGGTACGGTCAGGCCAAAGAAAGATGGTCTTACCTTTGAGCCGCCTGAACTGCGATACAGTAGAGTTATGCATGCCCTGACTAATCAGGACTATATCGCAAAAAAGTTTAGCCCACCAATCATGTTCGGGCGCACAGGTAGCCGGAAAGTTCTCGTTATCCCCGCTACAGACATTGAAGCCGAAAACCTTGTGGCAATAACAGAGGATTTGCAGGTTATGTCTCATATCTTCGACGAAAGATTTAAGAAGCCGCAGGAAATTAAAGGAGTATTCGTTGATTTTGGTGATTTCTTCGGCAGGGACAGACGTTCCACAGAAGCAATCTATATACAGGACTATGGAGTGCTCTTTTTGATGGAAGTAAATTTTGTATTCTCACCTGCACCTAAACCGAAGGAACAGGAAGCTCAGGAAACTGAAGAATATGTTGACCCGGACTGGCAGCGTGCAAAACAGAAATTATTCTCTCCAAAAGGTTTCGGCGGAAGCGATTTTGTCCCGGAAGAAAAATACAGTGCAGATAAAATTGAGCAGATAAAAACAGAGCTTATCAGAACACTAAAACACACAGCAAACATTCGAAACCTACATCCGGATGAATGGATAATCCTCACGGTCATAGGAAAAGGCCGGCAAGCCGGGGGGATGTATGAAGACTACTATCGAATCACCGCCCCGAGGCCCGAACTTTCCAGGTCGAGGGGACGCTCCTCATCAGGCTCAAGAGGAGGCATGTATGGCGGCGGCATGGGCGCTAGTAGTGGCATGGGTGGTGGTTACGGTGTTTCCGGCGGTATGAGTGGCCGCATGGGCGGAATGGCCGGTGGGGGCATGGGAGG
>JABMRO010000084.1 GCA_013202635.1 Planctomycetota bacterium | reverse complement strand
GGTGTGCTCTGGGCAGAGGAAAGCGATAGAAATGGGGAGGTGGGAGGAAACTTTGTACGGCTGGTCGAACAAGAGGTTGGCGAACGAGAATATATGGGTATCGTCATAAAGCCGCATGATAGAGACGGCCATGTGACCGTACTCGTACCGTGGCAGCGTGAAGAGCTTGTACAAGCAGTAAGAAGATTGCGAGAGGGGCAAATCGTAGGTGTTTCCTTTGTAACTGAGGCAGGACACAAGTGGATCAAGGGAATGGAGGCTGAACGGCGTGAAGTTGTTGAAGAAGGCCCGGAAGGCAGAAGAAGGATGAACGTTCGCAGAGAGGTTCTGCGGTATGAGGACGACCGAGAAAGGCGGGATGCCGGAAGACCGGAATATCTTGAGCAGATGCAGGAGTTGAAAAGGATTCTTTCGTCAAATCTTGATAGGATAGCGAGAGAGTTTCGAGAGCTTCGGGGACGTTTGGAGCAGCAGGAAAGAGAACTGCACAGACTTCGCGCAGAAAACGAACAGTTGAGAAGAGAGTTACGTGAAAGAGCCGGCTCAGCGAGAGAGCGTGAAAGGGAAGTCCGGATACGGGTACGAAGAGAAGGTAGAGAGCAGGAAGAACGTGAAGTTCAAAGAGAGCGCGAGGTGAGAAGAGAGGCTGAGCACCAAAGAGAAGGCATGGAAAGAGAAGAACGCGAGGTACGAAGCAGACGTGTAGAAAGAAGAGAAGTAAGTCTGCCCGATGGTATGGCAGGATTTCGTGGAGTGTTGATAGGCAGGGTTTTGCGAAAGGTTGACCGCGGCTTTGTTCTGAAAGTGGAGGAAGTGGCTAAAGTATGGGAAAACAATAGGGCTGATAGACCAGAGGCGGCGGTCGGAAAGGAACTGATAATTGCCATTCGAGCAGAAGAGGAACTTGGCGGGCGTTTTCTGCGTACATTAAGGGCGCTGAAAATAGGCGAGCGAGTATTGGTTGAGGCTTTCCATTTTGAGGGTAATCGTTTGACTGTAGTGGAGCAATTACGAAAGGCTGAATGAAATGGCTTAAGACGAACCGGGATACGGTCTTTTGTGTGATTCTTTCAGGTGTAAGATTTTGGTTTTGGAGAAGATATAATGGCCAAGGAAGAAAAGAGTTGGGAAAAGCGATTAGCCGGTGAGCCGGATGAGCTTACGATTGATTTTGTGGAGTCGTTGTCTATAGATAAACGGCTCTATAAATATGATATTGTCGGCTCAATTGCTCATGTGAGAATGTTATCTGAACAAAAACTTATTACCAAAGAGGAATTCGATTCAATTAAGGACGGGCTTATCGAAATTAGTGAGGAAATCGCGGCAGGGCGGTTCAAATTCGAAAAGAAGTATGAAGATATTCATATGGCAATCGAGGCGGCACTGGTGACGAAAATAGGTGAGCCGGCTAAGAAACTTCATACCGGCAGAAGCCGCAACGACCAGGTTGCCACCGATGTTCGGCTTTGGATGCGGGACCAGATAGAGATTCTGCGGGCTAAGATAACGTTGCTTCAAAAAGCGTTCGTTAAATTGGCGGGTAAGTATGCGAAAGATATAATGCCGGGTTATACACATCTTCAGCGTGCGCAACCGATAGTTATTGCTTCTTATTTACTAAGTTTTGCCGAGCAGTTCGAGCGTGATTATATTCGTCTGAAAAATTGCCTTCGCCTGCTCAATATTTCACCATTGGGCAGTGGGGCTGTGGCCGGTTCCACGCTGTCGTTAGATAGAAAGAGCACAGCGAAGCAATTAGGTTTTTCGGATATCAGTTATAACAGCATAGATGCAGTTAGTGACAGAGACTATTGTGCGGAATTTATTTTTGATTGCGCGCTTATTGCAACGCATCTTTCACGATTGGCTGAGGACTGGATAATCTATTCATCCTGTGAATTCGGATTTGTGCGGATTGATGATGCCTATTGCACATCGTCGAGTATGATGCCGCAGAAGCGTAATCCGGACCTTTTGGAGTTGATTCGAGCGAAAACCGGTTTGGTTTATGGTTCATTGATGGCGATGCTGACGATTTTGAAAGGTCAGCCGTCGGGCTATAATCGTGATATGCAGGAGGACAAGATTCATATCTTTGCAGCGGGTGATACGGCGAATATTTGTTTGGATGTGGCGCGGGCGATTGTTTCACATACGAAATTCAATACAAAGAAGATTTCGGGTAAGCTGGAAGAAGGTTTTTTGGATGCTACCGCCTTAGCTGAGTATCTGGTTGGAAAGGGCGTTGCCTTCCGTGAAGCGCATGGCATTGTCGGGTCTTTGGTTGCTTATTGTGAGCAGCATAATAAAAAGCTGGCTGAGCTTAGCCTGGAGGAGTTGCAAAAGTATTCGGCCTCTTTTGAGACGGATGTATATGAAAATCTCGGTGCGGCGGGTGTTGCAGATAAATACGTTACCGCCGGTTCAGCCGGGCCAAAACAGGCAAAAGAGCAAATTGCATACTGGAATAAGCAGTTGGGACAGCGATGAGTGCCGGTGAAGATGAAATAACAGCATGGTTTGCTTGCCAAAGCAAGTTGTCCGCGGCGGATTTTCCTATTGGCATCGGTGATGATATGGCCCAGATTCGTTTAGGGGATGAATCGCTGCTTATCACTACCGATATGTTGCTGGACGGTGTACATTTCGACTTAAGAGAGTCGACTTTAGAGCAGGCCGGATATAAGGCCATGGCAGTCAGCCTTAGCGATTGTGCGGCTATGGCGACGCTTCCTGTTGCTGCGGTTGTCTCTGTTGCTCTCCCGAAAGGATTCGGCGAAAAAGAATTAAAACAGCTTCATGCGGGAATTGTTAAGGCGGGTGAAAAGTTTGGCTGTAAGCTTGTTGGTGGTGATATTACGGGCTGGAAAGAGGAAAATCCGTTTGCGATAAGTGTGGCAATGATTAGTAAAAAGGCGGAAAATGAGCCCGTTACAAGGTCGGGTGCGAAAGTAGATGACAATATTTGTGTAACAGGCTCGTTGGGTGGTTCAGGCTGTGGGAAACATCTGGAATTTGAGCCGAGAGTGAAGGAGGCCATAAAAATCGCCCAAATGGTAAAGGTGCATTCCATGATTGATATCAGCGATGGGCTCAGCAGTGATTTGAACCGTATCTGCCGGCAAAGCAGCGTTGGGGCATTGATAAATGCTGAGAAGATTCCAATATCTCAACAGGCTCGAAAAAACAAAGAACCGATAAATTCAGCCTTGAACGACGGTGAAGATTTTGAGCTACTTTTTACCCTTTCACAGGAAGATTGCCGGAGATTATTGGAAAAGTGGGATGAGACGACAGCTATTACCCAAATCGGTACCATTACAAACACAAAAAAAATGCAGATAAAGATGCCCGATGGCCAGATTATGGATTTATGTAGTAAGGGATATGACCATTTGAAGAATTGACCTGTGAGCTATGGAGGTAAGAATTATGAGAAGTAGATTTTGGGTTATACGGATGATAGCATTTTCAATGCTATTTACTTTTACTGATGCCGTGTCCGGCGTGGAGAAGCTGGACCATGGGTTGGTGGCTGTTGAGCGAGAGGACGGCTCGGTATTTCTAAGCTGGCGCCTACTCGATGTTGACGCAAAAGGTATTGGCTATATACTGTCACGACGCTGTTTGGAAGGTGCATTAGAGCCTGCCACTGTTTTAATCCATAGTTTTTCATGGCGACCTAGACCGACAAACTTTGTAGATAAAACGGCAGAGATCAATAAAACTTATCTTTATGATTTACGTAAGAGTAGCGGGAAATGGATTCCGGAGCAGGATAATTTGTTGGGAAGAATTGCCATTCAACTGACCGGCAAATCTAAGCCGTACCTTAGCATCCCGCTGAAAGGAGATTATGATTTTCAGAAGGTAGGTATTGCGGATCTGGATGGGGATGGTGCTTATGAATATATTATAAAACAGCCATATTTCAATACCGACCCATATCAACAGCCGGGCTACTGGAAGAAAAGCACGACTACCTATAAACTCGAAGCCTACCGTCTGGATGGCACGAGGATGTGGCAATACGATATGGGTTGGTCTATAGAGGCCGGGATTTGGTATTCGCCGTGGATTGTCTATGATGCCGATGGCGATGGAAAAGCCGAGGTTTATTGCAAGGCCGGAGCTGGAGACCCGCGGGACGAAAAGGGGCTTGTCCAAAGCGGGCCAGAGTATCTGGTCAAAATCGACGGAGAGTGCGGCAAAGTAGTAGCGAAAACGGCGTGGCTGAGTCGGGATGGATTTTCCAGCTATAATTATTACTGCCGTAATTTTCTTACGGTGGCGTATCTCAATGGCGAAACGCCGTCATTGATTATGCAGCGAGGCACCTACAATCTTATAAAGATTCAGGCGCTGGATAAGAATTTCAATCAGCTCTGGTATTGGGAAGCGCCGCAGGAAAAAAGAAAATACCGGGGACAAAGCTCTCATGGATTGATAAGTGCCGATGTTG
>JABMRO010000083.1 GCA_013202635.1 Planctomycetota bacterium | reverse complement strand
GTATAATGGATGAGATACGCATCTGGAGTACAGCCCGCACAGCAAAGCAAATCCGTGACAACATGTGTAAAAATTTAACAGGAAATGAAAGTGGACTACTTGCATATTACAACTGTGATGCCTTAGGAAGCTCAGTACTTCCTGATTGCCGTCAAATTTAACCTTGACCGAAACGACACATCCGCCGCTGGGTGGCACATCCATGTTTTCAAGAACAGTGCCGGCCGAAATCAACACTTTCGAAGGCGTATCGGTTTCGGAAGTGCCGTCTCCTTTGCCCGGCAGCAGGTCAATACTTGTAACCCGCTGTCCCTTTAGCCAGAGCGTACGCGGCACAGCATCCCGATTCCCGTGATGGTGCATAAGGTCGAACGGCTCAGGTCCGGAGTTAAAACCATTGAGCTTTGTCGGACACGAACAATGTGCTCCAATTATCGAGTCATCGGAAGTATCAGCCACCGGGTCCTGCTGGAATCCCGGCCTATCGAACAGATACTGCGTAATAATATGTGAAGCAACCGCACCATAATCGGCCTCGCAGGCTGCGGGTATGCCGTCATCATTCATCCGCGACCAGGCGATGCAAGGGAGGCTCACTTTGATTTTGCCAAGGGCACCAAGACAATCCATCGTTATTGCATCGGCCTGCTCGTTTTCGAGAATCTTGCCGGCTACGTAGTAACTCTTGACGCCGTTAATGACGTCCTGCTTTGTTGCACCTGTAACCCTGCGGGCACGGCGGAGATAATCGTCGGCCATCGCCCGGATGTCCTTACTATCAGCAGTTTGATTATAATATTCGATAAACGTGGTCGCCGGTACAACGCGCATTTTAATGCCTGTATCCCCAAGCAGCGTTTCCGACCGACCCCGCCCTTTAATCACAACACAGCGTGTTTTTCGCATCTTGGCCGCAGCACAAAGCATCTTCATCCCGTAAGCGGCCTGGCTGAAATCATTGGTTGAATAAATCACACAACCGGGCGTCTCGGCCAAATGGATCGTATTCGTTGTAAACGACGTACCTAAAGGTGAATAAATAATCGATGGAATACTGCTTTTAGCAACTTTCTGGGCACTCGGCCATGAGTGTTTCTGGCGATCCATCATAACCAGCATCATGCCGTCAACATTTTCTCTCTCGGCTCCTGCAATCCAGCTTTCAGCCTCTGCAAGACTATAGATAGGTACGCTGCGAAGGTCAAATTTCGCTCCGAGTTTCTTAGCTGTGCTTTTCATTTTTTTGCTGTACATTTTCAGAGCTGCCGGCCCATCATAGACGGCGCCGGGCCACCACATCCCGTACTCTTCTTTTCGCCGTACAAACGCCGCCTTGATTGTCGGGACGTACTTCGACGCCGGCCCGCACGGACGCATCGGCTCAGTCACCATTTTCTCCTGCGACAGGGATGAACAGCTACTCAGCAGTGCCGGGCCCGCAAGCAATACCGTCGAGCCGCGCAGAAAATCACGCCGGGTATATCTGTAATTCGAACTGCAACACAAAGGACATCTTCCGGAACTCATTATTACCTCCCGTAAAAACGTTTTCTTGATTAGTGTGTAAGGCACATTGTACTGTGAAGGATATGATATACCCTGTTAAATGTAATTTCAAGAATTTCCCCCACTTTGATTTGCTAAATCGCACCCAATGCTAATCCAGTATCAGTTTTTACTCGGTTGTATTTCTCTCAATCGCCGCTATTACTTTACCTGCGGCTTTGCCACCGGCCAGAAAACCCAATCGCCATCATGCGCCCACATCTTTGGCCTGCCACCTCTGAGACCCAATTTACCCCCCTCATCTGTAAGATTTGTACCAAGGCTGTATAGTAAAAATCCACTCTCCGTCCTTCTATAAACAAGCGGGCCGTCACTGTACGGATCCATCGGTAATTTCTTCAAATAACCTGCCTCAACCAATTCATCCAGGCCTGCCGGATACCGGCCTTTCTCTTTCTCATAGCGCATGACTGCCAGAACCGTCAACAGAGCCTCCCTGCCCGATTTCATTCGCCAGGCGATCTGACCTACTCTCACAAGCGCAGGAATTTGAATCTTCAACATAAGCGTTATATTAACTTCATTCCACAGTTGGTCGTCTTTAGTCTCATCGCGCAACTCCCATGGCGTTTCAGTAAGTATCTCAGCAAATCGTCCAAAATACTTATCAATGTTGGCCACTACCTCTTGCCTGTCCGGATAATCAAAGCTGACAAATCTCCACAGGTTTTCCTTCCAGTCATCTGTAACCACATAGCCCATGCCACGCACCAGCATACGGCCGCCACCCTGTCCATTATCGGTAAACGTCCGTTGAATCTGGTCATACCAGAAAACTTTTTCCGCTTCCATAGATATAACCGGCACCTGCCTGCCGAATTGCTTTTCTAATTCTTCCTGGGCGTTTTTCAAAACATCAGCCGGCACATCTATCCTGTCCAGCAGCATAAAAGTCGTACTATTGGCGAGACCCTCAATCGCAATACCTACTAACTGCTCAATCAACAAACCATGACCTTGTAAATGACCGCCAAATTTCGTAAGAGTAACACAGTCACTCAATGCAGTCTCAATATCTCCGTTATTCGCCTCATATCTAATCTGCCATCGCATGGCAAACGCCAGATGTCTATAACTCGGCAATATTTCCATAGTATTAGCCATGAGGTTACTGGCCATTAAGGCACCCTTTAATTGGCTTTTGTTTAATTCGGCCTGATTCTGATTACTCTGATATTCGTTCCAGAAGTCAGTTCGCAGCGAGCCTTCCCTGAGCGCCTCAAGAGCACCCTGGTTATCTTCCAGCCAATCCGACAGGATACTAATTTCCACATCATTCAAGTCCGATGACCACACCTTCCCGCTGTCATGCAGCCAATCCTGCGGATTTTTCACATATAATTTAATGGCTTTTTCATAATACGGCCTTGCATTATCTGCTTCATTTCTTTCACTCTTAACAAGTTCATTCAGCCAATCAATATAATTGACACTTATTGTCGGCCTGCCAACAAGAAGCGGTAAAGAACATATAATAAAATACAAGATGATAATCCCCAACCCCTGAAAACTGCGAACAACAGCCGTTCGCCATAGGGGCCTGCAGCGTTTCTTGGCCCGCCGTAATAACACCGCCAACAGTTTTACATCACCGAACTCGGCTATTAGCTGCCTCGCTTTTTGCTCCTTGTCTTCATCAGTCTCGCAGTCTTTCAGCTCATCCTCAAAATGCGCCGTCAATTCTTCCTGCACCTCCCGACGAACCTTCCGGCGGTAACGCATCTTTTTCAAAACCTGCTTTATAAACTCTACTGCACAGGAAGGAAGATTTTGTAAATCACTTTTGTCGTTTTCCCTTACCATAATTCCGGCCTCGCTTATTTATGTTGGTATTTTGTCGTACAAAGCCTCAGGATATCTGGTGGCTAAATACAGGTCAGGCCAGTGTAAGTGCACCGCCGAAGACAAGATTCAGGCCGGCCGTCAGTTCTTTTAGCTGCGCCTTCTGCTTTTCCAACTGGTCTTTGCCCCTGCCGGTGATGGAATAATATCTTCTCTTCCGGCTGGACTGGTTATTCTCCCACTTGCCTTTAACCAGCTTCTTAGCTTCCAGATTATAAAGCAGCGGGTACAGCGTCCCCTTACCGAGCGTAAGAATCTCACCGCTACGCTGCTCGATGGCCTGGCTCAATTCATAGCCGTACATCGGCCCGCGAGAAAGAATCTCCAGAACCACCACCGGTGCAATTCCCTTCAATAGTTGACTTTCAAATTTCATAAATATTCTCCTTTGCTATTCTTGTGTCTCGAGTCTTTTGTACTCTTGTATTATATATTGTTTTGCATATTATGTTATACATACTATGTATTGTCAACTGTAAAATAAAAAAATATTATTTTTTTTCAACTCCCGCTACAGACATCAATTCCGC
>JABMRO010000082.1 GCA_013202635.1 Planctomycetota bacterium | reverse complement strand
GGTTAAGGGGGTCAACTTTCTGAATCTCCGCGATGCGGGGGACCCGGTGGAGTTAGGCGCAAGGTACAGTGACATGGGAGCCGACGAGCTGGTGTTTCTCGATATTACAGCCACTATTCGGTCGCGGAAAACGATTGTCGAGCTTGTCGAAAAGGTTGCGGAAAACGTTTTTATACCTTTCACCGTTGGCGGGGGGATACAGACGGTCGAGCAAATCGATGAGCTTCTGCGAAGCGGGGCCGAAAAAGTTTCAGTAAACACCGCCGCGGTTGCTAACCCTGAGCTGCTTACCGAATCGGCACAGCGTTTCGGGAACCAGTGTGTTGTTCTTGCTATTGACGCGCGGCGTTCGGAAGAGCGGCCCGGCAAATGGCAGGTATGCATCAAGGCCGGCTCGGAGCCCACCGATATCGACGTGGTCGAATGGGCCGCTAAAGGCGAAGAATTAGGCGCCGGCGAAATGTTGCTGACCAGTATGGACGCCGACGGGACCAAAGCAGGTTATGATAACAAACTGAACAAAGCAGTTACCGACGCGGTCAACATACCGGTAATCGCATCGGGCGGGGCGGGAAAACTCGATCACCTTTATGACGCCATTGTTGACGGCGGTGCAGACGCAGTCCTTATGGCTTCAATCACACACTTCGGGAATTACACCATACGACAAATGAAAGAACACCTCAGAGGCCGGGGCATACCTGTAAATCTCTAAGAATCCCACGGTCCCTTAAATATTCGAATCCGAACATTGGCGCTGATGAAGTTCAAATGGTTTAAGCAATCCATATCCGACGTTGTGATACTGCCTGCCCCGCGGCGGGCCGGGATTGGGGGCGCGGTGGAACATGCTCGGCCAGGCGGTACCCAGAGTCGGATTTCCATGATGAGGGCCGAGGGTATTCTTCAGCGTGCCGATGACCACAACCTCGATATTGTTCAGCCCCGCAGATATTGATTCGGTGACATCACACTCCCACGGCTGATGGTAGACGTATCCTGCGGATTTGCCGTTGACGAGGACTTCGGCGACACTGCCATACCAGTCGGGCAGAGAAACAAAGTATTTTCCCGATGGTCTTGAGATACGGAAACGCTGTTTGTATGAGACGCCGGCGGCATAAAAGGGACAGCCCTGCTGGTTCCATTTTCCGAGTTTCAGGGACACCTCCGGAACGATAGTGAAGCCGGAATCGGCTGCTTTGATCGCAAAATTGCCGAGGACATAGGCGGACTCAATCTCATGGTAGATAGTCATTGGAGAGGCCTTGATAGTTACGGAGTTTTCGCCCACTCTGGCGGCTGAGGTTATATTTATCTTTCCGAACGCCTTATCGAGCCACCATGAGCCTTTCGGTGCTGACACTTCTTTGCCGTTGCACGTAATCGTGTAGAGGTCCGGTCTTTCTATAACAATGTACAGCGGATCCGGCAGGCGCTGCTCGATGGTGAAACGATAGGTTGCCTCGAAACCACTAATCGGCGGGAATTTTTTGGTAATCAATTCATCACGAAACTGCACAGCACTGTCCCATGGATTGCGCTCCATTCCATTTTTCTGGAAGGCGAACTGATTCGCCTGATAGACGTAGAGATTTTTTTTAGTTTCTCCACCGGCCTTAATATCAACATAATCAAGAGTCAGAACGTTCAAGTCAACGCGCTTAATATTCAATTGGCCTGTGGGTTCGGCTTTCGAGGTTCTCGGCAAATCCGGGGCTGCAGGGCGGCCACGCTGTTTGGACAGAAACAGCAAAAGACTGCCGCAAGGAGGAAGTTTGAACGGGACCTTGATGCCATCGGTGGCGCTGACGAATGAAAAGGAATCGATAGAGCCGGTTTCAAGATTCCATTTTTCAGTCCCTCTCATTGGCGAGTCTATCCAGCCGGAACTGGAAGAATCAATACTTGTGTTGACCAAAAAGAGAATCTCGCCATCTTCCAGCCGGCGGCGGTGGTGAAACAGGATTCCATTTTCATCGTTACTGTGGTTTATTGCAAAACCATCTTTTGAGCGGTCTGTCAGGATTGTGGAGACATCGGCCGGGACAATTTGCTTCCAGGAGGAATTCTGTGAAGCCACCATAGCCCGCTGTGAAGGCCCGCCATCGACAAGGCCCGACGGTGAGCCACAGCAAAGGACGGTACCGCCGTTTTCGACATAGGTTTCGAGCAGATTCATCGTTTTCGAGTTGAGGTTTTCCGTCAACGGGGGTATCACCACGATTTCGTATTTGCGCCGGCCAACTGTGAGCAGGGCCTCTTCAACCGAGCCGTGCCGGGCAATAATATCCTCGCAGCCAATATCATATTCAACCTGGGCCTTTGACATCGCCGTGACCATTTCCTGAAATTCGTTTCCAACCTTACTGAGACGGTCGCGATGGCTCGGGTCCTGCTGGTACATCCAGGTGGTAGTTGTCGGCTCGATAAGCAGGACAGTATTAACCTGGCGGCCATGCGAGAGCACCGCTGACAGTCGAGTAAAGTAGGAGGCCATGACATTGTAGGCCTGCCACCATGGTTCATGGTATGAGAAGGATTGTGGGTGGTCGCGTTTTCGGGCGCCGCGAATCGTAATATAGGAAAGGTGCTCGTTGAGGGTGTTGACGCCCAAGACATAGAGCCAGTCTCCAATTCGCTTCATATCCTCGAAACGGAGGTCCCAGCCGCCCGCGCCATATGCTTCGCAGAGAGTTCGAGTGCGGCCAAGCTGATTGGCTACGCTGGAGAGCTCCTTGACTGCGCGGACGTTGCCGAACTGGGCGTGCGTGTCCTCGCTATACTGATTCATCAGGGTATCGATTGCCGGCCTGTGATGCCAGGCGTACATTGCCATGTTGTCGCCGCCATGGCCTGCGCCGGGCCAGCCGTGCTCCCAGTAGTGGCCGGTGAACTCAAGATCGTGCTGGTCGCAATATTCGTAACATGGTTTTGCCCAGCGGTCGATGAAGAGTTCAAGCAGGAGCTGGTAGAAGTTATGGCGGACTTTCTTGTAATCTCCGAGCGGGCGGATGAGGCTTGGCAGGTGTTCCATCAGGTCGTATCCCCAGCGTTTTTTGAAGTCACCGGGCAGTCGCTGCGACCAGTGGATTCCTCCGGCCGGGGCCAGATGGGGCTCGTCGGTGAAGACGCCTGGGAGGCGCTTGCCGAAATGTTCGCCCAGCTCTTTGCGATACGCATCGAGAGTGATTTCGATGAATTTTTCGGTTACACCTGGAGCGAGGAGATCGACGTAATATTTGCCGCCATACCACCCGCCGGATGGCGCCAGGCGAATCGAAGCGACGAGGTATCGACCGTCGGGCAGCGGCTGGGCCGCTTTAGCTTTTTCGGTGACGTTCACGAAGCCATCGCCGGTTAAACGATAGACAGCCAGGGTGTTTTCATCCGGCTTTGGCGGACTCTTTACCTCGGAAAAGTGGAGGCCGAGACCCCGCGATTCGGGCATGGCCTCAGGCACAAGTCCGCCGGCGAAGCCCGATGGATAGGAGTTTTCGTCGTAAATCCAAACGTTCATGTCGAGGCGCTGTGCCTCTTTTAAGGCGACTTTCCAGAGTCGAAACCAGTCATCCGAAAGGTATGGCGTCATAAGACCCGGTCGCGGATGTACGAAGACCTGCTTTACCTTTTGGCCAGCCAGGTCACGCATTGTGGAAACGATTTGCTCTTCGGTGAGCATATCGTTCCAGACCCAGAGCGGGGCGGAGCTGTACTCGCGCGGCGGGTCGGCGAACAGGGCTTTGACTTGGGCCGAATTGGCAGCTTGTGCATGCTGTGCGGAACCTTTTAGTCGCTTTGCCTTCGGTTCTGCACAAGAAGTTAAAAACACAGCTATTGCCGTTAGCAAGACCATTGATACTGCTTTGCCTTGATTCATTTTATTTCTCCTAAAATGTTATAACCAATATTTACTCGACAACATCGTTGTTAATATCTAATGGCAATTTCATTCACTTGAGCCATTCGTAAAGCTCGTAGTGGTGTTTGTTCATACCGAGTTTTTCATATACTTTCTGTGCCGGTCTGTTCTGCTTATCCACATAAAGTCGCAGGCCCGCCAGCTCGGGCGACTGCTCTACCTGTTTTTTCAAATTCCTGTACAGCTTACTGAAAACACCTTTTTCACGGGCCCGGGGAATTACATAAAGTGAATGTATCCACAGAACCGTCGCGTTTCTCCAGTCGCTCCATTCCGGTATTGCCAGGAGCACCGCCAGGACCTTGTCTTTTTCTTCGGCCACCCAATAGGTCCCCCGCGCCGGCTGCCGGAAAACGCCCTGCACACCCTTTTTTACGACTTGTTTATCCAGTTGAAGTCCTTCCGTCTCGCGGGCCATCTGCAATTGCAGCTCGACGATATGTTCGGTATCACTCAATTTTGCTTTGCGTATCTCAATCATCCCGGCGGGCCTATTGTCCTTTAATAATTACCTCTTTTCAATATTATCCAAACCGAAAAAATCAAAATTTTGATTTTTTGGCCCTTTGTGGATTATAGTCGGGATTCGGCGTCATAATCTGGGCGCCTACTTTTTTTCGCCAGTTCGCCAACATCTCTTTTAGCTGTCTGGTTTTTCTCGGCATCTTTTTGGCAAGGTTATTTTTCTCGCCGATATCGAGTTTTAGATTGTAAAGCTCGAACCTGTTTGAAGTGCCGGAGATAGTTTCATCGAACCATTCGAGCAGTTTATAATCGCCCATACGGACGGCTCCGCCGGGGCCGATACTGCTGGAATGATAATGCGGATAGTGCCAGTAAATCGCCTCCCGGTTCATGGTGCCGGTTTGCTTTAGAAGCGGCAGCAGGCTAAGCCCGTCGATTGTGTTTGGGGCCTTGTTCTTTAGATCGAGGATATCCAGAAAGGTCGGGAAGAAATCCACACTTGTTACAGGTTCACTGCAAGAGCTGCCCTGCTGCACTACCCCCGGCCAGCGCACGATTAGAGGCTCTCTTATGCCGCCTTCATACAAATTCGCTTTGCCACTGCGCAGGGGGGTCTGTTTGGCCGATTTTTCCAGCCCGCCGTTGTCACCAAAGAAAACGACAATAGTTTTATCAGCTATCTTCAGTTCATCGAGCTTTGCAAGTAAACTGCCTACACTGTTATCCAGGTCCTCGATCATCGCTGCGACTATTGGATTGTTCTGAGGTAAATCGGCGCCTGGTTTGTTTTTATATTTATCGAGGAGCTTTTTCTTTGCGAGAATCGGCGAGTGTATTGTGTTGTGGGTGACATACAGGAAAAATGGGGTGTCTTTATTGTTTTGAAGAAACTCAAGCGATTTTTCCGTAATTATTTCCACGTTGTGGGCATCACTTTCGGGGTCATGCTTCGAAGATGGTTTGTAAGTGACAAAGGATTCATCGAAACCCTGTCTTTCGGGATTGTACGGGAGTGACTGCGGCGGTTTTTTAGCAATGCTGAGGTGCCATTTGCCGAAACTGGCGGTTGTATAGCCGGCTGTTTTGAGGACCTCGGCAATGGTTATTTCTTCAAGCGGCAGGAATTTTTGCCAGTCGGGCTGTCTATATTTATCATAGGGGAAGCTGCCGCCTGCTATAAAATCAGTCAGGTGCAGGCGGGCAGGATACTTTCCAGTCATAATGCTGGCGCGGGTCGGCGAGCAAACCGGGCAGGCGGCATAGGCATCGGTAAATTTCATACCCTGCCGGGCCAGCCGGTCTATATAGGGAGTCTCATAGTATCGACTTCCGTAACAGCCCAATTGAGACCAGCCATAATCGTCGGCGAGGATAAAGAGGAAATTCGGTTTCGATTTGCCATCTTTACCGGCCTTCGTAATTTCTGATGAGCTGACTGAACATCCAGGTATTGCCAATGCTGAGGCACTAAATACTGTGGATTTAATGAATTGTCTGCGGTTCATCGTAAACATCCTTAACTACAATATAAAATTCATTTATAGGCATAGGATAAACAATTTGCCGGCTGTAGTTAAGAACATTCGTCGAGAAATTTGCCTATACAGTCTCAATTTTTTCAAATGTGAATTTGTGGGCGTCAGCGTTGAGTTCTGGAGTTGACCAGAGAAATACGTACAAAGTAGTTCCAGCCTCCTCGATGTTTAGCCACTCATTCTGTTCATGTTGCATCTGAAAGCGTTCGTCGTATTTGACTGGAAACCGAGTCAAGATTTGGAAAAAGCGTCCACTATCGGATACCGAGCGATTCGAGTTTATGCCGGAATTCAAGCTTGCATTCTTTCGGGATTACATAACGAGCAATATCAAGTGTATTACTCAAGAGTGAGGGGATAGTCTTTCCTGACTTGGGATTTGGATGGATTGTAAAAGCACTAAGCTGTGCAATCATTCTTCTGAAATATAGCGGGGGGGTGAATGCGACCGGTTGATCAACAGGGCGTTGAAGTTTGCACTCATCAGCGAGGTGGTCCCTCTCAGAAATGAGAACCATAGGCTCCATGACGAGATAACGCAACTCCGGATTGTTAAGCATGGGGAGGTCTAAATCCGGCCGTATTAGACGGTTCAGTGTAAAAAAGTTCATCGCCCAAAGTTCCCCATTTTCTTCGTCATGTTGGATGACAGCAAAATACAGAGCAACCAAAACACTCTCCGTCCAGTCCAGTAGCCTGGTTGGCATACCGTGATGTTGCATGAGAAAGAGCCATGCCATATGGTCGTCTGAAGTAGGTATTTGTAAAGAAACTGCAGGGGCTTGGTTCTTGAACGTTTGTATGCAGTTGTTCTCAAAATTAGCTTGTTTCTTAAACCAAGACTCGTATTCTTCGCGGAATATTCCGGGAGTGAGACAGTTATACTCTTGCGGATGGCCTCTGAACCAAACTCTTCCTGTATTTGAACTTGTGCCTATTGTGACTGCCTCTTCAATACTTGTAATTTCTTTAACATCTTTTCTCTTGTTCGTCATTGCAATCATCCAATTTACACTTTTTCAAAGATGAATTTATGGGCGTTGGTGTCAATTTTTCTTTTTTCGTAGTTTTACTTTTTTTCTTCCTGCCTTCTCTTTTTTATCCTGGAGTTATATATCTATTGTCCGGGCAGGGGCCAGTTCTCCGACGGTGTTCGTGCAGATTTCATTAAATCTTCCATTTTTGCGACGATTTGAGGATGCTGAGCAGCCACGTTGTTCTGCTCACCGATATCGGTTTTCAGATAGTAAAGCTCTATCGGGCCGTTTGGATTCTTTGCCACGTTCTGGCGGATGCCCTTCCAGTCGCCCATGCGAACAGCCTGTCTTTTTCCCTGCTCGTGAAATTCCCAGTAAAGAAACTCGTGCTTTTTCTGCTTTGAGCTTTGGCCGAGCAGCGTCGGAAGCATAGAGATTCCATCGATATCTTCCGGGGTCTTTATATCCGCCAGGTCGCAGCAGGTCGGCAGGAAATCCCAGAACGCCGAGATATGGTTGGTAACGGAGCCGGCCTTTATTTTGCCCGGCCAGCGTGCAATTGTTGGGACACGAATTCCGCCTTCGTATAGTGCGCGTTTGTAACCTCTCAGGGGGCCGGAACTCTTAAAGAAAGCCGGGTCCGCTCCGCCTTCTTTATGCGGGCCGTTATCGCTCGAAAAGAACACGAACGTATTTTCATCCAGGCCAAGTGCTTTGAGTTTGGCCATCAGCCTGCCGATGTCGCCGTCCATCCGTGTTATCATCGCGGCATGGCCCTTCTGGGGATCGGGCCAATCTTTGTCGGTGTACGGTTCATACGAAGGCACTTCCATACCCTTATTTCCGGCCTCGTTGTTCGCATGCGGAATTGTAAAAGGCAAATATAAGAAGAAAGTATTGTCCTTGTTCTTTTGGACAAAGCGCAAGGCTTCTTCGGCGAATAAATCGTGTGAATAGTCAACGCGTTTTGTTGCGACGCCGCCCGGAGTTCGGTCACGCCCGCCGATAATGTGATTGACCTCATTTTCAAGCTCGTACTTTTGTTCGTTGCGCCAGAGATACTTGGGGTAGTAGTTATGTGCATGTCTCTGATTGAGATATCCGAACCAGTAATCGAAGCCCTGCCTGTTGGGGATGCCGGAGCTGTCAGCCTCGCCCAGCCCCCATTTGCCGATGATACCGGTGGTGTAGCCGGTCTGTTTGAGCAACTCGGCAACAGTAATGTCGGAAGGCCGCAGCGGCACATTTGCGTTACCGCGAACCAGGGCGTGTCCGGAGTGCAATCCCGTCATTAAGCAGCAGCGTGACGGGGCACAGACGGTGCTCCCGGCATAGTGGTCGGTAAATCGCATACCTTCGACGGCCAGCCGGTCTATATTCGGCGTTTTGATAGTCTGCTGTCCATAGCAACCGAGGTCCCCATAGCCCAGATCGTCGGCAAGTATAAAAATAATATTAGGCCGTTTTCCTTTTATCCCGGCTGTCCGGCTTTCAGAAGCGCAGCTCGGCAGCAGCGAAGCTGCTCCAACCGAAGCGGCCGCAAAACCCGTCATTTTAAGAAACTCTCTTCTGGTCCTTTTGTCCATAATTATTCCCTTCGATTATTTATTCAGCCACAGGCGGGCTTACGATATTAAGAGCACCTAACAAAATGACTCTGCATTCAAACGGCTTATTTCGTGTCTGGACGGCGTCAGGCTGCATCGACCATCCTCAGATGGCCTGCTTCGCCTTCCTTGCCAGAGACGAAAATGCTCGTTTTCGGTGCTACGATTAATTTTGTCAGGCACTCTTAGAGCTTCTCGAAGGATTGATTAAATGTTCGATTTTTTTGAGCAGCCCTACACGCTGATAGGAGCGGCGGTTCTCGTTTTGTTTGGGGTTTTGACCTTCCGCAGTGTTATTCCGGAAAAACGCCACTGGTGGCAGTTTTTGCTGCCGGTCTTTGTCGCGACAGCCGGCATTGGTCTGGATATGCTCGTTCAAACCGATTTGGAGAAAATCAATTCCGTAATCAGAACAGTCATAAAAGCCGTTCAGGAGGAGGATTGTGATTCAATCGAGGTCATAATCGCCGAGGACTACCGCGATTCATTTCACAATACGAAATGGGATTTGATGTCCCACTGCAGGCGAAAACTTACCCCCCCTCTTGTTGAAAAAAACAAAAAGACAGCTTGTCTGGTTGAATTGTCGCCGCCGGAGGCAACCGCAACTCTGTTTATGCTGACAACGTTTGACAAAAACAGCTATGTCTATGAAAACTACAAATCATTCATATTCTTTAAGATAGAACTGAGCTTTCAAAAACAACCGGATAAAACGTGGCTCATAAGCCGTGGTGAATTGCTCGAAATCGACAAACAACCGGCCAGATGGAACGACATCAGATAAACGAAACAAATAAAGACATTCAACCGAATGGCAACCGCTGATAAAATTCGGCGTCTGACCTTATTCAGATTCAATCCACTGATTCCCCCGCCCGGGACACCTGATAAAGTTTGGCTGTACTTCCAAGCACAAATCGAAAAAATTATCCTGAAAGTATGGTAATATTATTTAAGTACATAAGTAGACGAAGGCTGCTTAAACCAGAGCGAGCACAAATCAATCTATGTTCTTTTAATTTCCAATTGTACTTATGATGATTACAGTTGCAATTTGCTTATCACAGAATACAATATATCTGTGGGTTATAAGTTGTCGAAAGGTTTCATTGATGAGCGGAGACGGAATATATGAAACACGTACCAAAAACAATCTTCGGGATCATATAACTGGGTTAAATCAATGCCTAAACGAAGTAATGAATTTCAGAAGTTAGTCTTTCTCTTAAAAAAACATCTTGCAGACGATGCAACCGTAACCGAATCTAAAATGCTCAAGGATCTATTCACCGGGACTGAGCGTGAGGTCGATATTCATATCGAAACAGTGATTAGCTCGCATACCGTGAATGTGAGCATAGAGTGTAGAGACCACAAGCGGGCTGCAGATGTCAAGTGGGTCGAGGAGATGAAGGCCAAGCACGAACGACTCCCCACTAATGCGTTGGTTTTGATATCAAGAAAAGGATTCTCTCCCGAGGCAATCAGAGTAGCCAAAAAATACAAAATACAGACTCTAACATTCAATGAAACTACCGAAGAAGACATAGATAGAATCTTTGGCAATCTTGATTCAATATGGAGCAAGGTATTCACTCTCACCCCAAACAAGGTAAAAGTACGCTTGGTAGCAACGAAAAAGTTTCCTTCGGAGACCATAATAGCATTCCCCGATAATATCATCCACGCCGGGAACGGAAAGTTCATTGCAGTTATTCGCGACCTCATTGAAGGCTGGCTGAAGTCCGGTGAAATCAGGGAGGAATTTGCAAAAAAAGGGGACCAGTCGCATAAAAGTTTCTTCATAGGTTGGCCGAACCCAAAAGACAAAGACGGGAAATCTTTGTACCTCAAAAAGATAAAACCACGCGTCCTCAGACGCATTGAACTAATTGAAGCAAGTGGCGCCTGCGAGTTCGAGGTCTCAAGGTTTCCCTTGAGGCACGGTGCACTTGGGAACGTGAAATTCTCATGGGGTGAAGGCAGGTTCATAGGCAAGAAAGCCGTCCTATTAGCGTCCAAGGATGGGCGTGGTGCTAAAAGGATCTCGATAATAGTCGAAAACCAGGGACATTAACAACCCTTATGAAAGACCCAAATGAAGTACCTGGTTAGGGATTACTATTTTCAGGCTTGAGAACATGAGCAACATAGTTGACCAACGAGATCGCTTTCAGGCTATTAAACTTATTTCCATAATCCAAAAGAACCATATACCTACCTTTCCTTTACTTGACATTCTTTCTAAAACAATTGGCAAAAGTTTCTGCCTGAATTGACCGATAGGAATGAAAGGACACAGGTTCTATCGTTTTTGAAATGGAAAATGGTTAACAATGATATTCACGAAATTGAAAAAAATCAGATTGCCCTTAAAGCCTAAGCTGTTTACTATTCGCTGGTATCCCAGCAGCAGAAGCTGTGTAAAGGCTGGCAGTCGAAAGGTCAAACCTCAGCAGATGCCGCCTCTAATGGTCCGTAAGGCCGAATGGCGCCGCTGAAACTCCTCATCATTCCCCGAAAATAATTGTTATTCCCGCGAATTTATAGAATCAGCGTTAATTACCAATAACCAATTAATAAAGGGGCCTATACCGAATCAATTGGTATAGGCCCCGAATTTACATAAATCTGCTATGTCAACTACGCAATCTAAACCTTTACTTACGGTGCCGGTGCATACAGCCGAATATCATCGAAGAACACTGAACCTGTACCGCCAGCCACAGGATTGTTCCTGTTGCCGAAGCCAAGAGTAATCGTATTGACGTTGGTAAGGTTCACACCGAACGCCTGCAGGTCGATAGTCCATTCGGTCCAGTCATCAGCCTGTG
>JABMRO010000081.1 GCA_013202635.1 Planctomycetota bacterium | reverse complement strand
TCGAGCAGCTCGCGAGCGTCGGTATATGTTTTTACTTTCCGCCCGTATTTCTTCTCAAAAGCGCTCGCCCGTTTTTCCACATGGTCCCTGTCTGCATCGCAAAGTGCCACCACACGCACACCCTCAAGTTCATTGAATAACCCGATGTGACCGCCGCCCTGGCTCCCCGTGCCGACCACCGCAAACCGCAGATCGTTGTTCGCTCCGCGGACACGAGAATTAGGGCCTATTAACGCCATTGCCGCTCCGGCGGCCATCGTACCTTTCATAAAATCTCTACGATTTAACTTACTCATAATATTTCTCCTATATTTCTTACAAAGGTTTTCTGTCCGGTATATATTGTTGTTTATTTACCCGCCGCATATTGGCGGTAATGCTCAGCCACATCGGCCTGATTCGTATCACCTTTATGGAAATAGAACCGATACTTAAAGGTCAGACTTTTACCTGCCGGTATCGTAATATCCCCTACGCCTTCCTCCTTCCTCTCAAAGTCATGTTGTCCGAACGGATTGGCTGTGAACAGTCCGTAATCACGAACATGCCACCAAGTAGGATGTTTCGGATTCTTCGGATGGTCGAAAATGGCAACGCCCACGATTTTACCTTTCACCGGCCCGTAGTAATCACACCAGGCCGCCCGCTTGCCCCAGGTCTGCCCGTCCTTTTGACCTTCACTGTTGAGAATATGTCCTTTTCCGACTTTCCCTTTGAGCCGCATCGTAGGCGCCAATCGAATCGCCATCGAGCCTTCCTTCGTATCACCCATAACCACCTTGCCTTCGGACGCGTGTATTGTTATCTCGAAGTCCATTATTTGACCGTCTTTCCGGCTGTAGAATCTGTGTGTCCGCGTATCGGTGCAGATAACCTTACCGTCGCGCGCCACGTACTTATTTTTTGATTGAATAACACCCACGTCCGGCGCCGATGCGACCTTGAGAAATTTCTCGTGAACAACCTTGCCGCTCCTGGAGCCCTCACCCCAGAAATCCTGCCCGTTTATCTCGCCATGTGTAAACCACAGGCTGCGGTGATGAACATGGTCCTGCGCCTCGTCTTTACCTTCCTTCATCGGCCAGTGGCGAATAATCGGCTCACCCGTAGGACCAATCACCGGATAGAAATAAGGACGGGGAACATCATTAAAACAGTACTCCGTAAAAAGTTTACCGTTTATATCAACCCGCAATGTCTTTTCCCCTTCGGTAATCTTAACGCCCGCAGCACCTCTTCGCCCTGTCCTGGAGCCCTGAGCCTTAGCAACCATTTCCTCAAAGACCTCACGCTGCTCCACCAATGCTTTAATGCGGTCATCGGGTTTTGTGCGGGCTTCGAGAAGAATCCAACCATCGTAGTCAACCGCCACAAACAGGTTCATCAGCTCCTGGTAAGGATAGTCGCCAATGTTCAGCTCGCGTACGTGGACAATATCACTAAACCTGTCTTTAACCAGATTGAAGTTATACTCCAGCCCCTGGCCCTGGAGGTCCTGAGAATTGCAGTTCCAGCAGACACCAACGTTGGGATTGTCGGCAACGTCCATAATCGCCTTCATGATTGGCAGCGGCGAGCAGCTCCCGTGGACTTCCAGCCGAATTGCCTGCCCGTAGCGGGCGCCATATCGACCTAACTCATTAAGTGATTTGCCAATCTGCTCTATCGTTTTTTGCTGTGAGACACTTTTCGGCAGGTCATTAGGTTTAACCTTCACGCCCGAGCCACCCACATCGTGGGACAGCTTAATATACTTCTTCGCCCCTTCGATGTCACTGCGAAGCTTCGCCGGGTCGGTATGGTGGAAGGCAAAGTTAGTCCCCAGACCAACGAGCGTAACGGCACTGTTCTCGAACCGCCTCTTCACGTTCCGGCGTTGTCGGGCGTTAAGGGTCGATTCAACTCCGTGAGCGTGCTGTGTTCGCAGCTCAACGCCGGAGATTCCGGCCTTTTCGCAATTGGCTATCAGCGCCGGCAGGTCCCAGTTCTGGCCCCAGAGATAGGTAACCAATCCGAATTTCATTTTGGCCCCTCGCCGGGCTGAACTCATCGCCAGCACCTTACCCAATGGTCCGGCCGCAACCGTAGCGGCGCCAAAATACATAGATTGTTTAAGAAAATCGCGACGTGTGTTATTGAATGTGCTCATGTTCTCCTCTTTCTGTTTACTGTGCTTATGCAGCAACTCTGCCAGCAGTCACTTTCTCAAGAGCTATCACCTTAAACTCTTAGCCCATCCTCGCTGACGACCAAGAGCCGTTATTATCATCGGCCGGGACGCTTCTGTCAAGCGCTTTCTGCAAAAAATCGGCCCTCCTCTTCATCCTTCCTCAAATTTCCGAGCCGTAATATGCAGCTCGCTATTTTCTATCCGCTGATTTCAATCAGCTTCTCTGCGACTTTTAAGCCGGCCTGCTTCTTTGCAATTACTTCGCAATTCTTTTTCATTTCCTGTCGTTTCTCGTCGTCTTTCATCAACTCTTCAAGCTCTTCCCACAGCCATTCCGCCCTGTCTTTTTCATCCTGCAAATCATCCACTATAACCGCCGCACCCGCCTCAACAAGTTTGCCCGCATTCAGATACTGATGCCTGTCCCTGTGATATGGATAAGGCATACAGATACTCGGCGTCCCGGCCGCTGCGAATTCAGCGACACTGACCGCACCACTTCTGCTAATGACCAAATCCGCGGCAGCTAAAAGGTTTGCCATATCATCGAAATATCCCAAAACCTTATGGCTGATTTTGGCATCGCCATATTGGCTCTTAACTTTCTCGTAATTACTGACTCCCGCAAGATGAACTATCTGCCAATCATCCGCAAAAGCATCCAGCTTTTCTAACAGCGAACATACCGCTCTGTTAATATTCTCCGAGCCGCTCGATGCGCCGGTAACAAGCAACGTTTTCTTACCTTTCTCAAGTCCCAATTGCTCTATCGCCTTGTTCGGCTCCGGATTGTCAAAGCCGCTTCGCAGCGGACAGCCGACAACGGTAATATTCCCACCCCTGCGCGCGAAGTATTGCGCGGTTTCTTCAAACTGCACAAATATCTCATCCGCCCAGCGGCTTATTATCTTATTTGCGCGGCCCGGCACAATATCGACATTCAAAAGTCCGACAGGAACCTTACACTTATGTGCCGCCAGACAGGCCGGTGCCGACACAAAACCACCGGCCCCAATTACCACCGCATCCTTACTTTTAGCAATTTCTTCTTTTGCTGTCTTGTAGCTCGCCAAAAACGAGCTGCAAAAACTGATTAGCTTACCGGGCTGAACGGAAAAACCTGTGGCGGTCAGCCTGGTAAATTCGAAATTGGTTTGTGCGAGGATTTGTTCATCGATACTGCGGCGGCTGCAGAAAAAATGTATTTTCGCCCCCGGCTGGAGCTTTGCTATTTGCTCTGCCACAGCGACAGCAGGATATATATGTCCCCCGGTCCCGCCGCCGGCAAAGAAAAAACATTTTTCGCCCATAATTTGAGCCTCCGTGCAAAATTCTAAACGAAAGTCTGACCGAAGACCGCGATAAATGCAAGTGTTTTTATTACTTCTCGATTAACTCAGGTACGATTGAGAACCCTCCATAAGCAAATCAACAAAAAAGGGCTTATACTAAATCAGTATAAGCCCTGAATTGCTGCTAAACTGCTATATCAAACGCCATTTTAATTAACGCTTGCAGCTTATGGTACTTCCTGCTACGGCGCATATAAACGAATATCATCGAAG
>JABMRO010000080.1 GCA_013202635.1 Planctomycetota bacterium | reverse complement strand
CCTGCTCGTTCTGGCCAAGGCTGGCGCCGGTTTTCGGCCCGCCTGTATCCTTGCCGGTCAGCTCCACATTGAAAGACATATTCGGACAGCACATATTCACTTCATTGATATGCACTCCTGCATCTTCACATTTCTTTGCCATATTGACCCAGCCCTCAATGCCCTTGTCACCCGAATACGTTATGTTGGAGAAAAGCACCAGGTTTGGAGCGCGCTTGCGGCCCTCCTCAATCAGCTTGAGCAGGTCATTGAGAACCAGTCGTCTCTCTGCAGTAAAGCTCAGAAAGTTCCTTTCAGGGTAATAGCCATATCGAGGATACCTGTTGATATAGGGTTCCGGATCAATCGTCAGCTTTAATGATGCACCGCCCCAGCCGCACTGCTCAATTCGTTCAAGCTGCTCAATGGTCATTGTTGTCGGCCCGGATGATACGTAAAAAGGATTGCGGAATTTCACACCCGCGATCGTAACAGGAATATTAAAATCGGTGTATTTAGCCATGACTGTAATTTTTCCCCTATTTAGAGTCCATTCGAAAAGCCTGTAACGTACATGAAATCAAATTTTTTTAGTAATCGTTCACGGTTCACAGTTCTTGGTTCGTGGTGCTTGGTTCATGGGCATACGGCTTGATCTACATACGTTGCCGAGGCTATGTATGACAAGCCGACCACAAGAAGCGGGCTCGTAGCGCCCGCTTTACTTATTTTGCCACAGTACAGCAGGCGCCCCGCTTTTGGCGGGGCAAGCCACGCGTTATGCGTGGTAAATCCGCCCCTATAGGCAGACAAGCTCAGAGTTTACCCGCTGAAAGCGGGCTTGCCATGCTTTAAGCATGGTTTACCACGCACAGCGTGGCCTGCTGCCGCCTTTCGAGATTTATTGAGAACTTACGTTTCCTGTTAATTTTATTTCACCATTAACGCCAGCAATGCCTTCTTCGAGTAGATGGCATTAAGAGCTTCCTGGCGAATAATTGATTTTGGCCCGTCCAATACCTCGCTGGTCGCGCAAACACCCCTGTGAGCAGGCCCGGAGTGACTGTAAAGAACATCCTGCTTCGCACATGCCAGAACCTCTTCAGTGACGGTCCATTTGGAGACGTCGACGCGTTTTTCTTCAGGAGATTGCTCGCCGGCAAGCATACTGCGCATCAGCGTACTGGCCTGGATAAAATCAGTGTTTTTTACCGCTTCTTTCAGATTAGTGTTTACCTCAAGCCGTGTTTCAGCTTTTTTCGCTCTTGCCTTGCCTTCAGCAAGAATTTCCTGGTTTATTGTTTCCGCATAGGATTCAGGAACGGCAAGGGTGAGATTAATGCTTAGTGTCGGGCAGACGCGGATGAATGAGTGAAGTATTCCGCGGGCCATACCAGTGTAAACCAGGTTCAGATTTTGAAGTTTTCCTTTAGCCTGTTTGATGGCCATCAGTTCTCCGATAACGTGAGTTGTATGATCAAGGGGTGTGCAGGCATTAAGCACCGGCTTGGTCATATTTTGACAAGCCATGTCCATGTCTTCCTGTGACCATAGACGGGCAGAGAGTACGTCAACATACTGATCAAGAGCACGGGCCGTATCAACGATTGATTCACCTCTTCCCATCTGAGTTTCCCTGGCAGCGAGATAGACATTTGAACCGCCGAGCTGAGCCATTGCTGCAGAGAATCCCATACGGGTCCTGGTGGATTCATAAACAAACAGTAATGCCTGAACCCGGCCTTTCAGCAAATCCGCGTAAGTTGTGTCATAACGATTGTCCAGGAACCATTCGCCCAGGGCGATTATCTCTTCCATCTCTTCACGAGAAAGCAGCCCAATATGAGGCAATTGTCTGCCGCGAAGTCTATTGCTCAGTTCAGGATGTGGCGTTTTTGCTTCTGTGCTTATCATATAGAGACCTCCTCAATCGGAATATTACACCAATTCCTCTATTACACCAATTCCTCTTAAAAAAGAAAATCAATAGCACATCTTTCGCAAAAGGCAAGAGTATCCTCCTGGCGGAAGGACAGGGATGTTCACCAGTGTTTATGGCTCCAAATTGCTCAGATGGTTATCAGGCAAAATCAGATTGTCAATTAAGCGCGTTTTTCCGATCCATACGGCCAGTAGAACGACGATGGGGTTTTCCAGGGAAACAACCGGCTGATAGGTCTGAAAATCAACAATTT
>JABMRO010000079.1 GCA_013202635.1 Planctomycetota bacterium | reverse complement strand
GATTTCTCCACCTTTTCCCATTGTTGCCGCCTGTAGGACGAGCTGGCTTGCTTCCGGTATGGTCATAAAATAACGCTTCATTTCAGGATGTGTAACGGTTACGGGACCACCTTCGGCTATTTGCTTTTTGAATATTGGAACGACTGAGCCATCAGAGCCGAGAACATTTCCAAAGCGGACAGTTACAAAGTGCGTTTCACTGGTTCTGTTCAGGTCCTGGATATACATTTCTGCAATTCGCTTTGATGAGCCCATTATGCTGGTTGGATTAACGGCTTTGTCGGTGCTAATCATTACAAAGTTGGTTGTGTCGTGATTATCTGCGGCATCGGCAACGATTTGCGTGCCAACAATATTGTTCTTGATGGCTTCGCCGGCATTAAGCTCCATCAAAGGAACGTGCTTATGGGCAGCGGCGTGAATAACGACTTGCGGTTTATAATCTTCGAAAATTTCGTCCACTCGGGCCCTGTCGGTAATGTCGCAAATAATCGCTTTTATGGAGACCGCGGGAAATTGTGTGCACAATTCGCGCTCTATATAGAACAGTGGATTTTCGGCCTGCTCGATAAGCAAAAGCAGCTTCGGATTGAAATTGCATAGCTGCCTGCACATTTCCGAACCGATGGAACCGCCGGCACCGGTAACCAGAATTGTTTTGTCTCGTGCAAAGTTTTCTATAAGGTCCAGATCAAGCTGCACAGTCTCTCTGCCTAACAAATCATTGATATCAACATCTCGAATCTGGGAGACACGAAACTTACCTGAGGCGATATCCGTAATTGACGGAACGGTACGGAAGCGAATCTTTGTACCTTCACACACCTGGATTACGCGTCTTAGCTGCTGATGACTTGCCGAGGGCATTGCGATGGCGATTTCTTCGATATTGCGCTCCTGACAGACTTCCGGCAGTTGCTCAACAGCGCCGAGGACCGGTATTCCATGAATATTAGTGCCTTTTTTAGCCGGGTCATCATCAATAAAGCCGACAACCTCATACTCGGC
The DNA here is from genome assembly GCA_013202635.1 of Planctomycetota bacterium. GTDB lineage: Bacteria > Planctomycetota > Phycisphaerae > Sedimentisphaerales > Anaerobacaceae > NIOZ-UU13. The sequence continues at coordinate 7,725 of JABMRO010000079.1, read as the reverse complement.
TACGGGCATACGGTGCATTTCTCGCAGCAGTGCTTCACCTGCATTGCCGGCTCCGACAATAAGAAATCGTTTCAGTCGGCCTGCTTCGGCAGTGCGAAACTCCTCATAGTATAGACGTATTATTATCCGTAATCCACTTAGCAATACAATGGTGGCAAACATGTCGGCTATACATACACCTTCTGCTGGCCTGTGGAGGTCCGGTGGCAGATTTGCGCGAACGGATTCGATGTTGGCTGTTACAAACCAGACAAAGACGATAATTAATGTACTTACGAATGAAGCCCACAATATCCCGCGAAGATCGGAAATCCCAACATAGCGCCACCAACCGCGATATTGTTTGAAAAAGCCGAATACAGGCAGCTTCACGATAAGAAAAAACAGTAACAACGATGGATATATTTCTACCCAGCCAGGTTTTTCAAAATGCATGTTGTGTATCACCAGGAAGGATAGCATCAAAGAAGAAGCGAAAGCAGTTATGTGAGCAAGTATAATCAGAGGCTTGCGGTAACGCAGCAGTATGGAAGGAGGATGAGTTGAAGATTCTTGCAGGCTTTGATTCTTGTTATTTAGCGGTGTATTGATGTTTCTCTCAGGCATATTTTTTATTAATGGAATTTCCACTTATCCGGTATATCTAGGTGTTCACGCAGGAAGATTCTTATATTAATCTTGTGGAGACGATGAATCCGGTTCTGCTTGCGGCTCCGATTGTAACTGGTCCTGCTGCGGCTGAAATTCAATTGTGTCCGGCTCGATTTCTGCTTCGTCAAAATATGTTGTATAAATATCCTCCAGAGCAGTATTGTCAACTTTGTAGCGCATAAGCGAATAGATTATGGTATTGGTAGAGAAATAAAAGCTTATTATGAAAGAAACTACTAAACCCACGACGGCTAATAAGAATAAGTACACCAAAAAGGCCGCTACTGATTCGGCCCAGTTGGTTGTTGCTATATCTGAAGAGCCAAGCAGTTTCATAAATTCCGGCTTTGTCCAGATTGCGGTAAGCTTACAGACCTCTTTGCTGTTTTCCACCCAGACGCCAAGCTCTAAGAGCCGGTGTGTAACCAGCAGCAGTATAAAGGCAAAGAAACGAACAAATGTATAGCTAATTGCGCCATATACCGCGGCTATTGTGGTATAAAAACCCATTCGCCAGGGCTTTGCATAGACATAACTAAAGGAACGGCTTATCGAATCAAAACAGTCGGACCCGTCATATGCTACAGCCGGGAACATCAGGTTGAATCCCGCAAACATCCCTATTAAAACTACCGTTATAAGCGCCCCTGCAATCAAAGCCAACGGCACCGAAATACCTATTATCAGCTCACCGGCCCAGGGAATATTACCTATTAGTCCGAGGAGAAATATGAACACTACCGGGACGATGATTATGCCGACAGGCGTCAAAGGGGCGACAAAAAAACTTGTGAATCTTTTTGTGCTGAATCGCAGTGCTTCGGTCAGGCCCGGTTTTTCGCCCCGAGAAAATTGCAACGCTGCGATTCGGCAGATGGCGCCACCGGCGATGGAAATCACAGAATGTGTTATTACAAAAAAGATGATGCAATAAATGAAATGGTGCCTTAATACCCATTCCGCTGCCTTGAAATAATCAGCGACATTTTTCACTACACCTGGGATGTCTAATGCGAATACTGAATCTACCGAACCCTGGAATTTTGTAGCGGTGAAATGCCAAAGCGTGGAGAATACCCCCGCGCCCTGACTTTGTCTCCTATACTTTCCGATGTATGCCTTCACCAGGTCCGGGTTGTTCATGAAAGTTTGTAACTCTGTATCTGCAATTTTTCCCTGAGTGTTTCGTATGACGACTACTGTTTCGCTGAGATCCATAATCCGACCGGCCAGGCATATAATGATCAATGCAGAGAAAGCAATTATCAATTTGGTCGGCTGAATAGCCATTCGGAAAGTGCGGAATATTTTCGGAAAAAGAAGTCCTTCAAAAACTTTTGAGGAATTATTTTCGCTGACCATTTTGCTTCCTTCCTACAAGGTTACAATCGATATTGGCCTGGTGAAGAATAACCGAAAATATTTATAACGTATTATCGGTAGGTTTCAACAGATTTCATAAGATTTTGTTATTGTGCTGTTGTTTAGTACTTGTCAGAAGTGCCATCGGAGGATGTGCCGGATGGTTCGTCCGAATCTTGTGGTTGTAGTCTGGAAACTAATTTATATTCGGAATCCAGCCATGCGCCCAAATCTATGAACTTGCAACGTTTGGAGCAGAAGGGAAAGAATATGGCTTGTTTAGAGTGTTCTTGAATTGATTCTTGAACGATTTTATTGCAGACAGGACATCTGTGTTTCATATTAATATAAATTGTTATATCTATTATTCTTGCACGAGGCCCTGTTCCAGCATTCGTGCATATTCGACGCAGTACTTGGCCCATGGTTGAGCTTCAAGGCGGGCCTTTGGTATCAGCTTGCCGGTGCCTTCGCAGATGCCATAAGTTTGATTTTCGATACGTCCGAGTGCTTCGTCGATTTCTCTCAGTAGTTTCCTTTCGCTGTCCATTAGTCCCAAGGCAAATTCCTGTTCGTAGTTATCGGTTCCGATGTCCGCCATATGGATTGGCATACTTGACAAGTCACCGCTTGCGTCCATTCGGGATTTCTTCAGGGCTTCGTCTTCAATTTCGTTTACATTTTTCAGGATTTCCCTGCGTTTCTCCAATAGTATTTGCTTAAAATGCTTCAAATCGGCTGAAGTCAACGAGCGTTTCTTTACCCGAGTGGAACTGACTTTTTTTCTGGTTGTTTTTTTACGTTTCTGTGCCACTTGCTGGTTTACCTTTCTTACTGCTAATTTTACAATTTTTATAAAACTTTATTATAACAACCTAAAGTATATTGTATATAGTATTAGTTTTATCCAAAGGCTGCTGTTCGAGCGGCAAAAGTATAGCCAGTATCATAAGATTGTTCAAGACAAATTACCCGGGAAGCTATAAAGTTTTGATAAATAAGTGGTTACGTTAGCCGCCCATTGTTTTTATTTATGTTTATCGGTGATTTGTCCGCTGTCTTTTGCAAATTTTCCCAGTGGGATAAAGAATTTTTCCTTGCCGAGACTGCCTACGAATGTTCTGACGCCGAAGACTTTTTCTATTTGCTCCGGGGAGAAAACATCTTTGGTTTGGCCGATATGATAATTACTATTGGCGCCCAGAAGTAAAATTTCGTCACAATATTGAGCTGCCAGGTTGATATCGTGCGTTATGGTCACAATCGTCTTGCCTTTTTCCAGTTGTGTGCTTTTGAGCAAGTCATATATGCCAACCTGATGTTTCAAATCCAGAAAGCTCGTGGGTTCGTCCAAAAGCAAAACAGGGCTGTTCGCCGCAAGCGCCCTTGCGATAAAAACCCGCTGCCGCTCACCACCGCTGAGGCTTCCAAGGGGACGCGAGGCAAACTGAGCCGTGTCGGTCGCCTCGAGCGCTTCATTAACTATCTGTTTGTCTGTTTTGTTCTCGAACCCGAATGTTCCGAAATATGGCGTTCTTGCCATTAAAACCGTTTCTATTACAGAAAAGCCGAATACCGGCACAAATTCCTGCCTGACGACTGCCACTTTTCCGGCAAGAGCTTCCCAGTTGTATGATTCTATTGGTGTCGCGTCAATTTTTATGGTTCCCGATTTTGGTTTTAGTGCTCCGCACAGCAGGTTCAGAAGTGTGCTCTTACCGGCTCCATTCGGGCCCGCTATTGCCAGAAATGTCCCCGCTCTTATTTCAAAGCTGACATCTTTCAAAATCGTGCTTTGCGGTGTATAACCGAAGCTTAGATTTTTAACCTCTATAATAGCGCTCATTTTAACCAGCTAACTTTTCTACTGTATTTGACTAAAAGGACCAGGAAAAACGGTCCGCCAAGGATGGCTGTTACCACTCCAACCGGCAACTGTGCCGGAGCGATGATAACCCGTGCCAGTGTATCAGCAATTACCAGGAATATCGCCCCAACGATACCGCTCAGAGGAAGCAGTTGACGGTGGTCGGGGCCGAAAACCAGCCGGACTGCGTGCGGTACGAGCAGACCTACAAATCCTATCAATCCGCTCAAACTAACCGCGACGGCGGTTATGGCCGCTGCAATCCCAAAAGCGATTAGCTTAGTTCTGGCGATGTTTACGCCCATACTTCTGGCATCTTCCTCACCGAAGCTAAGGGCGTTTAACTGTGGGCTTATATAGAATAACGCTATTATTCCACCGATTACACAACCTGACCCAATCCAGAGCACAAGAAAATCCTCTTCGGTCATGTTTCCCATCAGCCAGAATATTGTTGAATAGACCTGTTGACTTTTCGCTATCGATGTCAAAAACATAATAACCGCCGAAAAGAATGCATTAACAACCACTCCTGCAAGCAGCAGGCCGGTCACGTGGAACCTTCCCGCCATTCGTCCGATGAACCATACCAGCCAGACCGTCCCTAATGCCCCTGTAAAAGCGAAAACAGCAATCGGCGAGCGTCCCCAGACGGTCCAGTTGAATCCGCAGATAACTGCGATAATGGCCCCCAAACCCGCTCCGCTCGATATGCCTAATATATATGGATCGGCAAGAGGATTCCTCAGGAGCGCCTGGAAAACTACACCCGAACAGGCCAATGCCGCCCCGACCAGGCAGGCAAGGATTATTCGGGGCAACCTGAACTCCACAAAAATTTGATAGTCGGGATTTGCCGCCTGTGTGCCAGGCCCGTTGAAAACCGCTTTGAGGGAAATGCTCTCGGTGCCAATCAGAGAGCACACGAGCATAACCGCTACGAGCACTAACATCGCCGATACAACCCTGAAAATCAATTTTTTTGGTGTCAACAGCTCCTTCATCACTTCAATTCTCAAAAAGCTCAGGTCTTAAATATCTTGCGATAGTTTCTGTTCCCTCATATAGTCGCGGCCCAAGCCGCGAGACTGTGTCGCCGGGTATAACGTAAACTCGCTCATTGGCCACAGCGGGAAGATTCTCAAATTTATTCCAATATTGATTCGCATTTTTCTGTTGCTCTTTCAGGTCTTTCTGCTGCATCGAAGGCTCTATTATCACATCTGCCCCACATACGATGACCTGTTCAGCTCCGATTGGGGGGTATTTATGCAAAGTCGGGCCAATAGCGTTTTCACCGCCAGCCAGTTCGAGCATCTCGTTAATGAATGTATCATGTCCGGCCACTCGTAATGGCTCTCTCTGGACAACCCAGAGTACCCTGACTTTATCCTCCGTGCCAACCAAAGCTGAGAGTTTGTCCAAATTGTCCCTGATGTTAGTTACCAGTTCATTAGCCTCGAGCTTATTACCGGTGGCTTTGCCGATTGTCTCAATGGCCTCAAAAAGGTCATTTACCTTTTTAATGTTTACTGTCAGGCAGTTATAGTTGATACGTTTGAGTCGCTCTGCAAGGTTTTTCTGTTGCTCGAATGCAAGTGTAACTATCAGGTCGGGCCTGGCCGCTATTATAGCTTCGATGTTCGGCTGCCAGAATGTTCCGGCTTTTGGCTTTTTGGCCGCTTCCGGCGGGTAGTCACTGTAAAGCGTAACTCGCACTATTTCTTTCTCCAGACCGAGCGCAAAAAGAATTTCCGTAAGATTTGGAGCTAAAGAGACAATTCTGCCGGCACTGGTCGGCAGGGGGGTATCGACGCGGTTTTGGGTTTGCTGGAGATCGAATATGGCAAATCCTGCGGCTGTCCAGCATGTGATTATCAATAACAACCACCACCATTTATTCATTAGGTCCTCTTAAACTGTTTTTCCAAATCGCTTATCGAAAATTTTATCGTGGTGGGCCTGCCATGTGGACAGCGGCTTGCGGACTCGGCGTTTACTTTGTCCCGAAGCAGTTGCTCTATTTCGCTGTCCGTTAGTCTTTGGCCGGCCTTGATTGCAGCCTTGCACGCAGCCATATTCAAAACCTCATCGAGCAGCTTTTCGCCGTCAAGGTTTATGTCCTTACGGCCGAGCAGGTCGATTAAATCCTGGACAAAATCAAGTGGATCGGCCTTGGTCAATAAAGTCGGAAAAGCCTGGATGGCCATGGCCCTGGGACCGAACGGTACAAGCTCAATTCCTAATTTTTCGAGCAGTTCGGCATTAGTGTTAAGCAAATCAGCGTCAGAGGGAGTAACATCAAAACTTTCGGGTATCAGCAGTTTCTGCGATTCGAGTTTGCTTTTTCGTATTCGCTTGCACAAATCTTCGTATATTATTCGCTCATGCAGTGCATGCTGGTCGATAATTACGAATCCCTCATCGGTCTGCACGACGACAAAACTGTCGTGTATTTGTATGAATTTTCTTTGTTCCGAGCGAATCTCCGGCATCGGCTGGCTCGTTTGAGCAAAAGCCGAAACCATAGCCGCCCCTGTGTGGCTTTCGGGTATCTGTCCGGCGGAAGGGCGAAGCGCTACGATTTGCTGTTTTGGTTTATAGCTGAATTGTTGTTGGGTTTGAGCCGGTCTGTGCTTTTTGAAAAATTCAGCCATCGCATCGGAAATTGCCTCGCTTCTATGACCCGGGGCGCCGATTCCCTGCATTTGCGGCGAACCAGTTGCAGTTGGCAGTACTGCATGGCTCTGGAGGTCTGTGCCCAAAAGCTTTTCCCGAAGACAGCCAAGGATTTGCGAATGAACCAGATTGGAGTTATAAAAACGCACTTCGCTCTTGGTTGGATGTACATTCACGTCATAGTCTTCGTAGGGCATTTGGATAAATAGAAAAACGACTGGGAATCTGTTTGGTTCCAGGAGGCCGCGATATGCCTCTTTGATTGCATGCGAGATGAATTTGTCGCGGATGAATCGGCCGTTTAGAAATACATATTGAAACTTCTTGCTTGTTCTTGAAATGCTCGGTTTGCCCATTAATGCAAGGATATGTAAGCTTTTTTCATTACTTTCGGCCTCAATCAGATTTTCAGAAATCCCGCTCGAAGGTATTGGAGACAGCTCGGCTATGCGCTGGTGAAGATGGTCTTTATCTGAGAGCCTGTAAAGCTCTCTGCCGTTATGTATCAGTGTCAAATCCAGTCCCTGTTTGTTGCCGGCAGGGGTATTTGCTAATGCAATGCGTGTGAATTGTTCGGCGATGTGACCCATTTCGGTGTTGGCGGTTCTTAAAAATTTCCGTCGGGCGGGTAATTTATAGAAAATGTCTCTGACCTGGATTGTTGTGCCGTAATCTGCGCTGGCAGGGCTGATATCGCTCTTGTTGCCGCAATCGATCTCAATACAGTTGGCGCCGGTTTGGCTCTTCGTTCTGCTCGTGCACTTGACTTGTGAGACCGAGGCGATACTTGCCAATGCCTCGCCTCTGAAGCCAAGCGTCGATATGCCCTGCAGGTCTGAGCTGGTTTTGATTTTGCTTGTGGTGTGCGGCTCAAATGCCCTGGCCAGGTCTTCGCCGTCCATTCCGCAGCCGTTATCTGTAACCGATATCAGTTTTCGGCCTCCGTCTTCGATGGACACCGTTATCTTTGTTGTCCCCGAATCGATGCTGTTTTCCATCAGTTCCTTGACCACACTGGCAGGCCGTTCGATGACCTCACCGGCAGCAATCATATTAATCATATTCTGGTCAAGGACGAGTATTTGACCCATTGTTTTCTCCGCTTATTATCTCCAAGCTATGCTTTAGGCTGCCCAGCACTGTTGATTAGTATATAACATTTCATT
>JABMRO010000078.1 GCA_013202635.1 Planctomycetota bacterium | reverse complement strand
GATGAAAGACGCACAATAACGTGAATACGTCCCGGATACAGTCATTTGGAGATATTGGCGATGACAGAAATAGCGGAAAAGACAAATATTCCGACAGTATTTGTATTGCTTCTATTATTCAATGCCGCCGGCATTGAATCATATGTTCATGCGGATACGCTCGTGTCGAATCTGCCGCTTAAGGTGGAAGATAAAGTAACACAAAAAGTCTTTGCCTTCGATCTTCGTGACGTGCGTATTCTAAATAGCCCTTTTAAGAAAGCGATGGAGCTGGATGCAAAATATCTTTTGTCCCTGGAGCCGGACAGATTCCTGTCTCGGTATCGTGAATTTGCAGGTTTACGACCTAAAGCCGAGGCTTATGGGGGCTGGGAAAAGGCCACCATATCCGGCCACTCTTTGGGTCATTATCTGACAGCCATATCGAAGCTTTACGCATCAACCGGCGATGAGCGTTTGCTCGATAAGGTTAACTATATCGTTAGTGAACTTGCTAAGTGTCAGGAAGAATGGCGTAACGGATTCGTGGGCGGATTCCCTCGCAGCCGAGAGGTTTTTGCCGAGATTAAGGCAGGCAATATTCGCACCGCGGGATTTGACCTTAATGGACTGTGGGTACCCTGGTATAATCTGCACAAACTTTATATGGGCCTGGTAGATGCTTGTTTGTATTGCAATAACCGAAAAGCGAAGGATATATTGGTTAAGTCCACGGATTGGGCCTGGGATGTTGTGGGCAGCCTTAGTGATGAGCAATTCGAAAAGATGCTGCACTGCGAGCATGGTGGTATTAACGAGGCTTTTGCTGAGATATATGCTCTGACGGGTCATGAAAAAGCCCTCACACTTGCAGAACGTTTCTATCATCACAAAGTGCTCGATCCACTCTCTCGCGGAGAGGACAACCTGGTCGGTTTGCACAGCAATACCCAGATTCCCAAGCTGATAGGGCTTGCCAGGCTGTTCAGACTCACCGGCAAAGAGCACTACAACAGAGCCTCATCTTTCTTCTGGAATACAGTGGTGCAGAAATATACTTATGTAAACGGCGGGAATACTGATGGTGAGTACTTCTTTCCGTCCACTAAATTTGATCAACACCTGAGTGTACATAATACCGAGACATGCAATACTCATAATATGCTGAAGCTCACACGCCAACTGTTCGCCACAGATCCGCAAACGAAATATGCGGACTATTATGAACAGACTCTTTATAATCATATTCTCGCGTCACAAGATCCCGAAAAGGGTATGATGATTTACTTTTGTCCGTTGAAATCAGGCCACTTTAAGACCTACAATACACCTTACGACTCTTTTTGGTGCTGCACCGGCACAGGTATGGAGAACCACGTAAAGTACGGCGACAGCATCTACTTTTACGATGACAGCGCATTATATGTAAATCTTTTCATACCATCAGTCCTGAATTATCGAGACAAAGGTATTACAGTCATTCAGCAAACTGATTATCCGCTTGATGGCAAGGTTCAACTACAACTTATTGCTGAGAAGCCTGTTGAATTAACTGTGAAAATTCGCCGGCCATACTGGGCCAATAATGATTTAAATGTAATGGTCAATGGCAAGACCCATCAAATCACCGCTCATCCCGGCCAATATATAACCATTGAGCGCGTTTGGAAAAACAGTGCAGAGATAAGAGTAACGCTGCCAATGAAGCTTCGCACTGTTTCTCTGCCAGGTAAATCCAACAAAGTGGCATTCTTATACGGTCCAATTCTCCTTGCGGGGGCACTCGGCATTGAGGGCATCGAAGATGTTGATTTTCATGCTGAGAAACGCAACAAATATGACCATGTTCCTTCGCCACCAATACCGGCAATTCTCGCCGCCGGCAGGAATATCGATGAATATATCAGGCCGGGCAAGTCTCCGGGGACATTCATAGTAGATGGCTCCGTTCTGAGAACACCCGGTACTGATATAACCGCCGATATGACACTGCTTCCATTCTACAAAATGCACTATCAGAGATATATCGTGTACTGGGATTTGTTTACCGACCAGGATTGGCAAAAAACGAAACAGCTATTCGAGGCCAATCAGAAAGAAATCAGAACTTGGCAGGCTCGTACTATAGACCATATCGTTCTGGGTCAGATGCAGCCGGAACGGGAGCACAATTTCAAGGGTGAGAAAACATATAAGGGAGTATTCCGAAGCCGCCACTGGCGTGATGCCCGCGATGGAGGTTGGTTCAGCTTCGATATGAAGGTCGTTCCAGATGTGCCGGTTGAGCTGCTTTGCAAATACTGGGGTAGTGATGGTCCGGGACGAGATTTTGATATTCTTGTGAATGATAAGGTGATTGCTACCGAGCGTCTTAATCAGAACCAGCCTGGCCGATTCTTCAATGTCATATATGATATACCGGCTGAACTGACTAAGGGAAGAAACAATGCATCGGTGAAGTTTAAGGCACATGCCTGGCGAAGTGCCGGCGGCCTCTATGAATGCAGAGTGATGAAGAAACAATAACTATAATTATTCGTGCATGTGGATATAAACCTGATTAATATTAGAGTATATAGACCAACAACAATGACAATCATTGAAGGGTGATTCAAATGGTATATCGAAAACAAATACTTACAGTCATTTTTGCAGCAGCTGTAACATCTAATCTGTGTACAGTATTGTGCCTTGCAGGGGAAAAAAAGGTCGAACTAAGACATGATTACAATGTCAAACCAGTACCTTTTAACAGTGTACGTGTTAATGACGATTTCTGGACGCCTCGACTTGAGACCAATCGGAAGGTTACTATTCCTTATGCTTTTCAGAAATGTGAGGAGACCGGGAGAATTAGAAACTTCGAAAAGGCAGCTGGCTTGTTGGAAGGCAAACACGAAGGGATATACTTCAACGATTCGGATGTTTACAAAATTATGGAAGGCGCCGCTTATTCACTGCGAGTCTATCCCGAGACGATGATGCGATTATACCTGGATAAGCTGATTAAGATCATGGATGCCGCACAGTGGGAAGATGGATATCTATTTACTTTTTACTCGGTGCCTGAGCGTCAGCCCGAAAAACTCTGGACAAACATTCAGAGCATTCACGAGCAATACTGTGTAGGGCACATGTACGAAGCCGCGGTGGCTCACTATCAAGTTACCGGCGAAAAGTCATTCTTAAATATCGCTATGCAAAATGCAGACTTAATCTGCGATACTTTTAATCCGGGTAAGCGAACAGACCCGCCGGGACATCAGGAAATTGAAATCGGGCTTTGTAAGCTGTATCGTGCCACCGGAGAAGAAAAGTATCTGAACCAGGCGAAGGTTTTTCTGGACCAGCGGGGTCACAAAGGTAATCGTGGGCCAAACGGTAATGGCGGGCTTTACGGCCAATACAGCCAGGACCACAAGCCGGTTACTGAGCAAACCAGGGCTCTGGGGCATTCAGTGCGTGCCGCTTACCTGTACACGGGCATGGCGGATGTCGCGGCGCTGACCGGGAACATGGAATATGTAGAAGCGATTGACGCTATCTGGAAAGACGTCGTCAGAACTAAGCTATATATAACCGGCGGTATTGGAGCAGCCGGCGGACATGAGGGTTTCGGCTCATCATATGAGCTGCCAAATATGACCGCCTACTGTGAGACTTGTGCCTCTATAGCCAATATTCTCTGGAATCATCGAATGTTTTTAATGCATAATGACGCCAGGTACATCGATGTTCTCGAACGAGTGCTGTACAATGCTGCTTTATCGGGAATTTCGATGAAGGGCGATCTTTTCTTCTATCCTAATCCTCTGCAATCCATCGGCCAACATGCTCGAAGTCCGTGGTTTGGCTGTGCGTGCTGTCCTTCGAATGTCGCCCGTTTTATTCCCTCGGTGCCTGGTTACACATATGCTTATAAAAACAATGATGTGT
>JABMRO010000077.1 GCA_013202635.1 Planctomycetota bacterium | reverse complement strand
TGGTTTTCTCCACGTTGAGAACGTTTTTGGCCGACAACGCAGGCATCGGGCTTTGCAGCCGGCCGCAATAGAGCAGGGTATTAGGATAGGTTCCAAGGGCAAAGGAATCATACCTGCGTTAGAACCAAATCTTGTGTGAAAAATCTCTCACCAGAATGTATTTTAGAAACAAACGAAAAAAGTAGCCAACCTCAGTTTGACACTAAAAAACCGCGATTTCCGGGGTTTTGTGGCGTAAAATAGCGGAAAAAGCGTTATAATCGGAAAAACCGTTACATTTCATATTATTAGTGGCACATAGTTATAGTCTTTAACAATTTCATATCCCAAGGAAAAAAGACGTAGTGCGGTGTATTGAATATACACGGTTACTTAAGCCCCTGCTTAATCCAACCCCCCTCCTCTGAAAGCAGGGGCTTTTTTCTAAATCCGCTTTTTTTGCCCCTTACCACTGTAAAGTTACCGGACAAACCACCCCCGCGCTTTCTTGCGAAAGCAAGAGCGGGGGCAACCCGGCGGATGTATTTCTTACAAATAGTATCCGAACCGCAGAAAACTACTTGAGACTTTAACGAGAATCTGTTCTTATAGAGCTGGGCCTATGGAATCAAGAGGGTAATTATTTGTTCGTATTTAAGAAAATCTTAGATTTGAGGAGAGCTTAAAATGTTGCGAAAAATATTACCGGTTATTCTGATTACTTGTCTAAGTTCTTTAACGAACCAGCCGGCATTTGGAAGTGACAGTAATGATGGGTGGATTTCCCTTTTTGATGGTAAAACACTTAACGGCTGGAAAGCCAGCGAGAATAAGGGAACCTTCAGCGTACGTAAACGGGACGGAATAATTGTTGTCAAAGGCCCGCGGAGCCATCTGTTCTACACTGGCACTGTGGAGAGTGCAAACTTCACAGATTTCGAGTTTAAGGCCGATGTAATGACAAAACCCGGTGCGAATTCCGGAATGTATTTCCATACGCAATACTGGGATACCGGCTGGCCGAATAAAGGATTTGAGGTCCAGGTCAACAATTCACACACTGACTGGAGGAGAACAGGCTCTCTTTACGGTATAAACGATGTCCGCAACTCAGCGGCCAGGGATAACGAGTGGTTTACACAGCACATTATTGTCGATGGAAGACAGATCACTGTTATGGTTAACGGCAAGACTGTTATGGAATATGCCGGCCGAAGACTATCAAACGGTACGTTTGCTTTGCAGGGTCATGACCCCGGCAGCACAATTTATTACAAGAACATAATGGTCCGGCCTCTGCCAAGACCTGATTTCCCACTTATTGACTATCACGTCCATCTAAAAGGTGGCTTGACGCTGGAAGAAGCGATTGAGAACGCTAAGCAGCGCAACATGAAGTTCGGCATCGCAGAGAACTGCGGCCTCGGCTTTAGAGTCACCAACGACGAAAAACTCCGGCCATTTCTGGAGCTCTTGGAAGGCAAGCCTGTTTACAGGGCGATGCAGGCGGAAGGCCGCGAATGGCTGAATCTTTTCTCGCCGAATATGATTGCGAAATTCGACTATGCGTTCACCGATGCCATGACCTTTACCGATAAACGCGGCAAGCGTATTCGATTGTGGATTAGAGATGAAGTTCAGATTAACGATAAGCAGGATTTTATGGATATGTACGTTGAAAAGATTGTCTCGGTCCTGAGCGAACCGGTTGATATCTACGTCAATCCAACTTTTCTGCCTGCCGTTATAGCCGATGAATATGACCAATTATGGACACGTAGGCGGATGAATAAAGTTATCAGAGCCGCCGTCAAAAATAATGTAGCCATAGAAATCAACGCCAGATACCGTATCCCCAACAAGGCATTTATAAAGAGGGCCAAAAAGGCCGATGTCAAATTCGCTTTCGGAACAAACAACGGCGGCCGACAACTCGGACATCTCGAATATTGCCGAAGAATGGCAAAAGAATGCGGCCTAACCGAAAATGATATGTTCTCACCGAGACCCGACGGCAAAAAGCCAATACAACGCCGAAAATAATCAATCGAAAGCGTGGCAGCCTCAAGCGTAGCTTGGGGATGGCTCGGCGCCAAATCGCTAACCACATTTCTACCTGCGGTTCGCTCTAATTTTTTATCACTTCGTGCCTGCGTGATTGTTTGATGCTCGTGCTGGCCTACGGTAGAAATGCCTATACTCCTTCATCCTGAGCGG
>JABMRO010000076.1 GCA_013202635.1 Planctomycetota bacterium | reverse complement strand
GAAAATTCTTGGTGTTCTCGAGAATATACTCAGAAGCCAAAGTTATAGAAACGTACCGCCGCAGGATGGGCGGTTTTTGCGCATTATGGCCGAATCAATGAACGCGAAAAATGTAGTTGAGATAGGAACATCCACCGGCTATTCCGGTATCTGGTTTGGCATGGCGCTTCAACAAACCGGCGGCAAGTTAACGACATATGAAATCGATGCACAGCGTGCCGCCACCGCCCGTGCTAATTTCAAGCTGGCCGGTATGGCCGGTGTCATAAAACTCGTCGAAGGAGATGCTCACAACGAAGTGAAGAAACTGAAAGACCCAATTGATATTCTCTTTCTCGACGCAGACAAGGAAGGCTATATCGATTATCTCAATAAACTTTTACCGTTGGTCCGTCCCGGCGGTCTTGTCATTGCGCACAACATTACTCCCGGGATGGCTGATCCGAAATATATGGAAGCGATAACAACGAATCCCAATCTGGAGACCATTGTTCGAAGCGGAATTAGTTTAACGCTTAAAAAAAGATGATAGTGGTTTAAAATAAACAAAACCGGTTAAGGTATTAGTTTGTGTCGGAAAATACGTTTCTCTAATGCTGTTGCCGATAAGCACGCTAACATAGCCGAACTCAGCCTGAAGGATATCTCCCGCTACTCGGCTGTTAATCCCCAATAAAAGTGCTATCATTATAAACGTTATCGACTGCTTGATCATATCTGACCTCTTGCCTGAGTTTTAATAATCTGTTTTTATCCTGGATTTCCCGTTTACAATCAATTTCACTTCGTTCTTTGGTCGAGCCATGCATTATTTCTACGTAGCTCCTGGCTTTTTAATCCAATAAAAAAGCCCCTGCGGTGCGGAGGGAGAGGAAAAAGCGAGATTCCCGCAGGGGCTTGATTGCACCATTACTTTAACTTATATACTGTCTATATCTCGGCATTGGCAGAATAGACATAACTAAAAGTTCCCTAATTCATAAACTCCTTTCAGTCAACGACTTCTCTGCCTGTGATGTGCGGCAGTGTTAGCCGAAGGTCGCATTTCTGACCTCAAAAATTCAATTCATATTATTTAATCTGTGATTTGTCTCTTGCTTTCTCATACTCCGTGGAGGTTACAGCTTTCCGGAAGTGTTTCGAATGAAGGAAAACTTAACTTTTACCTTTGCCGGCTTGCCGTTGACCTCCAACACTGGGTAGGCAAGGAAGTTGATCGGACCTGAAGCCGGGCCCGGTTCGAACACAAGGTCGCGGCCTCGGCTCAATTCGACGCGGTTTGCCGGATGGTGGCCGAAGTAATAGGTAGATAGGCCGGAACACTTGTCACCCTCGCTGATGTCAACGGGACACCACCTGCCGTCGGTGTAGAACTCCGCCCAGCAATGATAGCCGTCTATCCCGCCGGCGTTCCTCTCCGAAGGGATTGCCGCACCAATGGCAAAGCGTGCAGGAATACCGACTGCCCTGGACAAGGCGATGAAGTAGGAATGAAAATCTGTGCAGTTACCGGTTCGTGCGTCACACGCATAGACGGCATCGCCTTTTCCCCACCCGGAGCCGTACTTCATGTAACGCATGCGGTCTATAACGTGGTCGTAAATGGCTCTCGCACGCACGAGGTCGCCATTCTTGCCCTCAACGACCTCTTCGGCAATTTTGTGGAATCTCTCATCGGCCGGCACAAGCCGCTCCGCCTCAAGGTATTGCTCGGGGACAGTTGTTTCCGATGCATAAACGGCTTTCTCAAGGCGGCGTATCTGAGAGCGGATTGCGACGGTTTTACCGCTGTCTTCCGCCCCGAGCGTCAGGAAAAGTACTCTGTTTCCATATTCACGCTCCTGTAATATTTGCCGCTCCCCAGGAGCTTTGATGGGCTTCAATTCGACCGTCTGGAATGAGTCCGTGGTCGGCAGGGGAATCCACATATGGGCGGTGCCGGCCATCTCTGGTAGTGTTGCTTGGTATAGAAACTCGAACTCGTCTCGGCCGGTGATAACACCAAGCAGGTTTGGAGGTGCTTTCTCCACAGCCAAACGGTACCAGGTTTTGTCACGCTTTTGCTCCCAGGCATAAAGGGGCTGGCCGTTTATCTTGTGGACTGTGGTTTCCGTAACCGTCATCGCCCCCACGTCGCCGGCAAGGAAGAAATCCACGTCATAAACATCTCCATCAATACTCGCCAAATCCACGCAGGCAAAATGGCGCTGTGGACCCAGGTTCGCCAGATACTCGGTGTGGACACGGACCAGCTTAAGTTGCAGTTCCTTCTCATCAAAGAGAAGTTTGAAATATCCTTCACCTAAGGCGGTCTGCTCTTCTATGTGTTTTTCGATACCATCCTGTATGTCCTTTGTTACCAGGTTAGGTACAGACTCGGACGAATCCTGCTCCTCATCTTGCGACATATTGCAGCCCGCAAGCATAGTACATAATATTAACACTGCTGGTATTGCCTTTAGCCGGTTCATAACAGACCTTTCATCCCTAAACTGTATGACTCAGTCAGGAGGATAATATCATTTCGGATGTTCGCCGGTCGGATGCTCCCCGGTCGGATGTTCGCCGGACGGATGTTCCTCTGACGGAGTTTCCTCGGATGGAGTTTCCTCGGACGGTTGTTCACTTGATGGATGTTCCCCGGACGGATGTTCGCTTTCTTGTTTACAACCCATCTGGCCAAACGAAACAACTGCCGCAATCAGCACCAACACAAATATCTTTTTCAACTTGTTCATCTTTACATATTCTCCTTTCGTGTTTATTGCTCTCTACTTGCACAATATAGAGCCTGACAACTTATTTGTTATACCCAACAATCGATTTTCACAATAAGACGTACTTTTTAACGGCTTAAAAGAATCTGCAACAGCAAAACACTATTAAGCATCAAACATCTTTAACTACGCTAATGATAAAAAAAGGTTGGATTCTGTACATCAGGGGAAAGCCTGTTTCTTCTATAAGGGAAAGCCCTATGCCCATCATACCGTAAGATGACACCCCTCAAGACGAGTTCGTCGTTTAAATGACCTTTGAAGCGATTTAAATTGAAAGGCAGAGGGGGTGTCCTGTGAGATTCCAAAAATAGACTTAACTGCTTTTTTGTCACAGTATCGCACAGGTATTGAACTACTGCTGTAAAGCCTTCATTTTAAGTTACTAAACAGAATTTTACGACGTGATACAAAAAGGCGAGATTGCGGATTTTGTATGCGCTAAAAAGTAAAGAGCCTTTTGCAAAGGCCTTGTTAAGGTCTTGGTAATTTACTTTGCTCAGCATCTGTTGGCGGGTAATTTTTGAAGGTTGACCACATCCCCGGCCTGCCCGAGTCCCATGCCTCCTGGTTGAAAACCTTTTCTTTTTTCATATACTCGGCATGGCCGTCATAAAAGGCTAAGTTGACGCCCTCGCTGTGACGGTATAGTGTTGGGCCGTCAGTGCCGACCTGTTTATAAGGTGTAATTGTATCCTGGCCGAGAACATCCCATCCGTCTTTATAATTGGCTCCCCACCACCAAAGCCACCAGTCATTGCTCTCGGTGAATATGAGCTCTCCGGAAGGGCTGGGAACGGTTGTGTTCCTGTGTCCGGCATAGCCGATGCCATACCAGTCTGAAAAGTACCAGTCTGTCAGGTTGTAGCCGTAACTGAGCCAGGAGTCCCACTGGGAATCGGGTCTTTCCTTTATCGAAACCACGTCGCTCGGACAAAGAAACTCCCTTGGTGCGTTCCAGCCGGGGGCGGCATCGCCCTTCATTGCTTTATAGCCCACCAGGTCTCGAAAGAGCTGATTGCCGGGCCAATAGCGATTGTCTCCCAGTGTTCTGTCCATTACCGGAACATACCAGCCGTCTTCATCATCGGCATAAAGGGTATTAGCCAGTCCCATTGTTCTGAGGTTGTTACTGCAGACGATGCGCTTGCCGTGGTCCTTTGCTCTCATCAGGGCAGGCATAAGAATCGCCATCAATAATGCGACGATAGCAATCACAACCAAAAGCTCTATTAAAGTAAACCCCGTTAGAAATCTTCTACGAGCCCCATTAGAAATTCTTCTTTCTAACGGGGCAAATCCTCTTTGTCTGTTCATAATTACACCCTTACTTTTCTATGAGCTATTCTATGGCTATTGTACCTTTTAAGGGCACGAGAATCAAAAGAAATATTCTTCCCGGTTTCGCCTTATATTTGCACATCTACAATCCCAGCTTGTGCTTCTTCAATTTCTTGTCAAAGTCTTTTGCTCTGCCCCCAACGTATTTATCCAACCGTGCCCAGTACTTTTTGCTGTGATTCTTGATTTGCGTATGAACGAGCTCATGCAGGATCACGTAATCCATCAATTCCTGGGTCAATGAGGTCAGGTTAATATTCAGGTTGATATTATTCAGGTTGGAGCAGCTGCCCCATCTTGTCT
>JABMRO010000075.1 GCA_013202635.1 Planctomycetota bacterium | reverse complement strand
GGTCGAAGCCCCGCTCGTTTGGAGTGTTCGGAGATTCCAGGCCGAGGTGCCATTTGCCGACTATTGCGGTATGATAGCCGGCCGGCTTGAGCACCTTAGGCAGCAGCACCGCCTGCGGAGCCAGATAGCCCCAGTTGTTTGTCAGGTGTGTGCGGATAACGCCGGGTACGCCGACAAGGTCGGGGTATCTGCCGGTCAGCAGCGATGCCCGCGTGGGCGAGCAGACGGGACAGTTGGCGTAAAAGTTATCGAAGCGCATACCGGATGCGATGAGCTTGTCGATATTTGGCGTCTGCATGTCTTTCGCACCGTAGCTGGATAGGTCTCCGTAGCCGAGGTCATCGACAAGAATCATAATTATATTAGGCCTGTTAGCTGCGCGCTCTGCGGCTAATGCACAGCCGGAGATTGCAAGTGATGCCGCTGTCGTGCCGGCGACTCTGAGGAAACTGCGTCGTGTGTAATTAATCATATCAGCCTGCTCCTTAACAGCATGATGGTTTACCGATAGTGATCATAACTCCTTCGATGATAATCTTATTATACTTTGATATAATTTGCGAATTCTTATTATAGTTTCTGTGGAAAAGTATGATAAGGTCTGTACACCATCCATAATTAGAGCTTATTTAGTCACATTTTTCTTCAGCGAGGACGGCCAAGAGTCTGCCTGCGGTTTCGGCGTTAAGTGAGACCGGGGGCTGGGTATCGGCGGGTTGAGGTTCGTCGGACGGCTGAGCTTTCCTGCTGGCTGTGAGTATCGGCATAGAGATTATATCCAGGCATGCTTTTCGGGCGGTCTCGGGCTTGTCGGATTCTGTAAGCTGAATCAGTTTTGCCGCCGCTACATGGGCATAACGCGCAATCAAAACAGTACTTTGGCGATAAGCATCGGCGATGCGCTTCTCGAACTGTTCGGTAAAATCATCGTCATTTTGCCATTTGTAATAAAGCTTCCTGCTGAGCTTGTATTTATCCAGTATTGCCTGCTCGTCAAGCTCGCCGGCAAACAGGTCCTCTATCACGGCAAGCTGTCTTTTTGTCAATTGCTTTGCTATGGGCATTGTCAGAACCTCCCCCATATATTGTGGATGAACAGGTGGGCAGACATATTAACGTCCACGCGCATTCAGGTAAAAAAATTACTTTTTACACTTTGAATACTTTTTAACTTTTTTTGCGTCGCTTTCGGGGGCGGGATTTGATGGCTTTGAGATAGCTGTCTGATTTTCTAACTCCCAATTGACGGGCTTTGGTTTTTATCGAGCCGGCGGAACGTTTAAGCCGCTTAGCAAGCTCTGTTGTTATAGTGTTGGCGTAAAGCTTTTTGAGCAGTTGCAGATCCACCTTCGTCCAATAATTGTACACGTCACTTTTCATCCCGATGTCGTATGCTTTTTGCCGCACCGCCGTTAAAGGCCGATTGAGCCGCTCAGCTATCTTCTTTATGTTTCCTTTGGGGTAGAGTTTCTTGAGCAGCTTGATATCTTTTTTTGTCCACGACCACGGCCCCTTGATGAGCTTCTTTTTCTTTGCCATTGCACAACCTCGTGATATTGACTTTTTTCTATTTAATTGCGAAGGTTAACTCCTCTGTTAAAAGTCAATTTTCAAGAATCGAGTCTCAATTGTCAATAGTTATTTCGTTGTTTTCCTTTACAAAACAACCCGGGTTATTTTTTGCCGGTGGATTTCGCTGAAGTCAGAAAGTACTGAGCTATGTATGTAAGAGCGGCCGCATTTTTCACAGCTTTTGTCCGGTGTTCTTCGACTTTGCCCATGGCGGCTGAAAGAGCGTTTTCGATAATTTCCTGCTGTTTGTCATTTAAGAAGAACACCAGCGGATTCAAGGTCTGCGATTTGCGATTTTCAATCGCCTTTCGGCAATCGGAAATCTTCAATCCGGTAAGGCGTTTAATTTGATTTGACGTCTGCGGCAGAAGTTTTGCCAATTCGGCTGTTCGTCCGTCAAAGGCGGATTTATTCAGCCTTTTGAGCAGCGTCAGCTTCTTATCAAGAACGTCCGAGCCTCCAAGGCGGTTAAGCGTGGCAAGCATTATGTCTGTGTCCTGATCATTGACGTCCCAGACAACCACATCGGCAGTTTTATAACCAAGCTCTTTCAAGGCCCGCCAGCGATGATGGCCGTTGATTATTTGGAAACACTCCAGTTTTTGCGGAGATGGCCGAACCACCAGCGGCTCGTATCGGCCGGTCCACTCTATATTGCGAATCAGCTTCGCAAACTTAGCTTTACTCATTCGGTTAGGATTGTCCGGATGAGCAACGAGTTTATCAAGCGCTATCGATTGAACCTGGTTAACCATAATAACTAAAATTGAAATCTAAAATTTGAAATTTGAAATTGTTTCATTGAACCAGATGTAATATACAGCTCTGGCGGTGAGCCTGCTCAATATGTACCTTGTTCGCTCCGGGCCGGGGGGCATATTCCGGCGTCTGCCGTAACCTTTGAGGAAACGCTTGATTTCACAATCTATAAATTCGGCTTCGGCACGAGTGAGCCGAGCGAGTTTTTCCTGCACTTTTTCCGGGTCGATAAGGTCTTTGTCTTCTATCCCAATCATACTGAGAGCTTCGATGAGCTGTACAAAACGTTTTGGCAGCTTAGATGCGTAAGGTATCATTCCCGCTTTCTCGAGGAATGGATTGACCTGTCCCATAACCGCCATCGCCTCAATAATTGGCACGTTCATTTTGGGCATTGTCTGTCGCACCAATCGGCTCGCCAGTCCCAGCCCGCGAAATCTCGGGGCAATAATGACCCTGCTGATACAGCGAATGTTCCTGTTAATAAGCTCAAGCTGTGTGTTCCTGTCGAAACCACCAAAGAAATTATCCGTAACTTTGCCGCGAAGCTCCAGTCTCGGACTCGGCATTGAGTAAACGATAACTCCGATGTTTTTTTGCCGAGTAGGCCCCACCGCTTCATTTCGCAAAACAAAGATTCGCTCGAACGGCCCGGGGCGGGAGTCGCGATAGTGATAATGCGCAAGCCGCCTGTAATCATCAAGACAGCCGGAGACAATTTGAACTTTTTTGCACACAGAACACTTTTTCATTTTGGCTTTTGATTAATCTCTGTGATTAGTGAAATCCGTGGACAATTGAGAAACCGCCAAATAAAATCAGAAGTCATATATTGCTTCCCCTGTTTGTGTGGCTAAGGCCGGATTGAATCCTCCGAAGTCCGGCGATATCTATAATTCAACAACACCGGCAATCAATTTGTAACACCGTTCAGGTGTTATTGTATTTGGCTTCCACGGCGTAGCCAGACTAACCGTAAGTATACAATCTTTACTGATTTTTTGATCCAAGTTCAGTCTACTCAAAATAATAGGATCGGTCACTTTCAATGCCAGACTATTTCCTTTTCCATCTTGAAAGTGGGAACGCTATTTTCTCCTATTAAAAAAATCATGTCTAAACTCAACATTTGGTGCGCGAATAAGCTGCAAAGATTTCCATTTCTCCTTTGGTGTTGAACTAAAAAAATCAGGAGAAATCCGATCCTTATGATTGTGGAGGATAATACTATCATCTTCGCAATATTCTAATAGCTTAGCGGGTTTTATTCGACCCACAATCTTCCACTGGCCAGGCTTAATTAGTCTATTTTCAGGTTGACACCCCTCATCAGGACCATGATTATCGAGAGGGATTTCCAAGATATCCAAGAGATGGGGTTCTTTGCCGTTAATTAATCTCATTGTTCCGGTGATTGCTCTGTCTTTGCGATTTGAGACCGGACGAATCCATGCGCCACTCTCAATATCAATACCTGCAATGCAACGCTCATTGTGCTTGTAAGAATTTGCTAAACATATAATCCTCCGCATTTTTGTTACCCCCTTATAGATGGTGAATTAAAACATTACCCCAATGATTGCTTAGATATTCAACAACAAGCCTCCGGTGGCACTTGGGAGTTGAATCCGCCTTTCTTTGTAAAACCAGCTAATTGAGATACATTATTCAGGCGCACATCGATCACATTTTTCACTCTTGCTTGCCTCAATTTTGTAAAAAACTCACGGGCACTTTTCTTTGCAAAGCCAATGGTATATACATTGATTTTCATTTTTGTTTCACTATTTTGTCCACTCATATGATCACCTTAACTGTTCTTGTTGATAAGAAATCCTTTGGGTTTGTTGGTCATAAGCCTGCTCAATCAGCTCTTTTTCAGTTTTTGCCGGCTCAAAAAGGGTTGGTTCAATTTCGAGCATTTTAAGCAGTCTGTGTTCGGTTTCGAGATGCTCCTCAACACTTCCATCGGCCAGAATGTGTTTAATACAGAGGTCATGCCTTAGATATCTGGATATAAGAATAGTTCTATGGCATTGCAAAGGTTCTTTCTCTGCACACATCAAGGCAATACGACGTTTAAGACTATCAGTAAGTAAACACTGTAATCCCCGCCTGAATTCTTTCCTGTTGGCTACGCGCTGTAAATTAACACAGCCATTTTGAAAGCATGAACTGTCGTCCGGACGTGCACCCAATTCCTTTCCAAGAAATATATATTCAATACCGGCTGCCTTGAGATTAGCAGCAAGAATGTCCTTATTGAATTGAGGGCAATAGCGACTATAAGGAGCTGAG
>JABMRO010000001.1 GCA_013202635.1 Planctomycetota bacterium | reverse complement strand
TTTACACTATTCGCACCAGACAGCTTTTCAGCCCGGAAATTCAATGATGTTTACCTGATAACTGTCTTAAAATCTCGATTTTGTTTTCCCATTTATGTGAATTAATCCCGGTCGGCACACTCCAGCCCTGCCTCCGCAATCCACGCCAGCACTTCCGTACAAACCTCAGCACTTTCATATCATCACCCTAATCTTATATACCGACAGGACTCCCACCTTCAACGTACCGGATTATCCCCTTCCCTGGAAAACTAACCAACAAACACTATATATAAGTGCCACCTTCAAAACCAAATGTAACGTTTTTTCCGCATTTCACCGCCAACCCCGCCAACTCAGGACAAGTCCGCCGTTCAAGAGCTTAACAGGGCTTTAATTTGTGACTGCCTGTTCTGCTCGAACTTTTCCGGCGTCATTGGTGTTTTTCTTACCTTGCTGTTTCCGAAATCCCTCTCCGTCGATTAGCTCAATACCTGAGAACAACAGCATTGATTAGGTCTGTGCATGCCTATAGTTGCAAAATTAAGATGGATTTGGTAATCTAATAAAATCAGCGGCGATTACTTTAAGCAGCTCTCGCAACAAGGAGATATTTAATGAAGTTACAATCGATAGTTCTTGCTGTTTTGTCGGGTTTTCTTGTTTTTACATATCAGCCCCCGCGGCCACCCGTATTAAATCCTGATGCAGTACCTTTCCATTATGACCCTAATTTATGCCTAAGTGAACCTTTGGGCTATGCAGTAATTCCCGCCGGCACAACTTATGAAAATAATTTTAAAGTGACCGAACCGGAAGGCAATCCCGTAACTATTTCCATAACGACGGGCCAGAATATAGTCATCGAACCCAAACCATATTTTAATCGTTTCGATCCAAACGATTCACTGGGAAAATGCAAGATATATCGTTATCGCTGGCGATGGAGAACAACTCCGAATGATACAGGGCTGCATTACGTAAATATTCGCGTGACAGACGCCGGCGGCGCTTACAACGAAAGAACGTTTCTTGTGTTAGTAAAGGAAAATCTGCCGCCGGCGGGAATTATGGGATGCCATAGGAGATAAAAAATACCGGGTTCGATATCGGCAGAAGTATTTAAGTCATTAACTTAACACCTCAAACCGACCGATTATTACAACAGATAGCCAAAATTCAGTTGATTTTGGACGACCTGCACCTTATTATACATTTTTATTTCTGGATAATAAGACAACGTGCGAAATCCAGTAAACATGGAAAAACTATTTCCTACATTATAGAAATATGAGATAATGCGGATTACTTTCTTCATATTCTCATTTATAAAACATCTTTTATCTGTGAGCATAGGCCGCCCGTTCATCCGGAATACTGATGTGATTCATATGCCTGCATATCAACACGAGAAACCGGGAACCGGAGGAAGATGAGATGGAAGCAAAATTAAGAAAAACTTCAATCGACGTTGTAGGCAACGTTCCCTGGGGTACACACTTCTGTCAGTTTTACCAGACTAAAGAAGACTTAATCGGCATTTTGGTTCCTTATTTCAAGGCCGGATTAGAAGACAATGAGTTAAGGAGATATCTAACCTGTTCAAATTGAACCTTAAGCTTGATTAGGCGGCTACAAGTCACATGCCTGGGAAGGCGGACACCGTATCCCCTTGTGCCGTCATGGCCGCCGGCGCTGTCGTAGGCAATACTGCCCTCTGTCTCATCCAGCTCCCAATGTGCCAGAAAGACCGGAAAGTAATCTGACCCTTAGCGGGGTCATTTCCGTTAAAGTTATCTCTCTTGTTGTCATCACCTGTCTTTTGCTTGTTCCATTTACCACCGCTGAAGCTAAGCATAAGATTAACATCCCGGACGTTCTCGGTTACAAAACGCTCAAGTGTGATTTTCACATGCATACCGTTTTTTCTGAATTAAATGCTTTGCACAAAAAAAGCAGACTGATGCGATATTACCGCCAGGGCCGCGCTGTCGAGCTTGCCTTTCTTGACGATTATGCTTTTACAATACTGGGCTTTTTGGACCTTTATGGAGCTTCTTTCGAGACCAAATGGCTCATTGAAGCAAAAATACTCGCCGAGGAAATGTTAAAGCTGTATGCCGATAATGAGCAAGGGGGATTTTTTCTCACCGGTAAAGACAGCGAAAAACTGATTGCCCGCATTAAGCCGAGCACCGATGGAGTGATTCCCTCCGGTAATTCAGCAGCAGCATTCGCTTTATTGAAGCTGGGTAAGTTAACTATGAATCAATACTTCACAGAACATGGGGGTAAGGTACTTGAATCTTTCTCGCAGCAATTGAAACAGTCTTCTGCTTATTCTTCTGAAATGCTGTCAGCATTAAACTTTTGGCTCGGACCGACGCAGGAAATAGTGATTGCCGGCAACGCCGACGCAGCGGACACACAGCAGATGCTCGAGCTGATACGTAACAAATTTCTGCCGAATGCAGTTATACTACTCCACCAACAGGAAAAAGTAGACTCTGCTATTGACAAAACAATCCCTTTTATTCAAAATCTAACTGCCATAGAGGGCAAGGCAACAGCTTATGTGTGTGAAAACTACGCTTGCAACCGGCCTGTAAACAAAATCGACGACCTTGGCAAAATGCTTTCCGGCATCTCTCGGGCGAAGTCGCCGATTGAAGATTAAATTAACAGGTATCTTGAGATAACATATTAAATTAGATGAGAAAAGACCTCTCCATCGTTTTATGCGGCCAGGCCGGACAGGGCATCCAGACCGTCGAGCATCTCTTAACGAGAATTTTCAAGCTCGCCGGTTATAATGTTTTCGCAACGAAGGAATATATGTCACGTGTCCGCGGCGGGATAAATTCCACCGAAATACGAGTATCCTCAGGGCCTGTTTGTGCCTGCGTAAACCGGATTGATATTCTTATATCTCTTAACAAGGGCGCTGTCGGACATGTTGAAAAAAGAATTTCTCCTCAGACAATTATCTTGGCGGAAAAAGAAACTATAGCCGATGATTTCGACCAAACCAGGCACAAATTTATTGATGTGCCGTTTACAAAAACAGCTTCCGAGATCGGCAATAAGATCTATTCCAACGTAGTCGCCGTCGGAACAGTTACCGGTTTGTTTGGAATTGAACTACAAACCGTCAGCGAATATGTGAAAAATTTCTTTTCTTCAAAAACCGATGACGTCATACAAAAGAATCTTGCCGCAGTAAAGGAAGGTTTCAATCTCGGCGTTGGTTTAGCCGATTCATCTAAAATCAAATTTGATATCAACGACGATGCCGATATTAAAGACCAAATCCTTGTAAACGGCGCCGAAGCCGTAGCTCTTGGTGTTATTGCCGGGGGCTGTAATTTTATATCCTCCTATCCTATGTCTCCATCAACCGGCGTGCTGGTCTTTCTTGCCAAACAGGCAAAAGATTTCGGCATAATAGCAGAGCAGGCTGAGGATGAAATCGCCGCAATAAATATGGCCATTGGGGCCTGGTATGCCGGTGCAAGAGCGATGGTCACAAC
>JABMRO010000009.1 GCA_013202635.1 Planctomycetota bacterium | reverse complement strand
TCATAAGCCATCGCCGCCTGTATCTCATCGCCAAAGTTACCAAGATGTATCCGCCTGCCCCTAAAGCTAATTCGCGCACGCCATCTTTTATAATCACCTCTGCGAACCACACCCTTATACCTCGATGCGCAGCCTTTTTTAGCCTTCTTGTTGTACTGGTTCTGTGCGTTCGTACATAGACGAAGATTGCTCTTGCGGTTATCAAGACAATCATGATTTTTATGATCGCAAACAACCCCTTTCGGCGCATCCATAATCTCCCGATGCATACAGACTATTGTTCCGTCCTTATATCGATGCGCATAAAAATTCTCCCCGTTTTTTGCGGCACACCATTTATGCCGGCTGAGCCGCTCGTAATCCGCGGCATCCACGACGGTGAATTTGCCCTGAGTTAAAGGTATCAGCCTGAAATCTTCCTTCTTATTTTCCATCTCCATTTCCAGTCTTATTCGGGCCAATCTTTTTAATAGCTCGGTATCGGCCAGTCTGTACAGGCCGTCACCTGCGCTGATTAAAGATGCCCCGTCAGGCAGACTCTCGAAATACTTATTGTTTTCTGAGTTCCGGTTTAACATATTGCACCTCCGTCTTGTCTTGCTTGTCTTGTTTTTAGATTTGAATTTTGAGATTGTTTCCACCGTAAGGTGTCCTGTGGAGTATTTCAATTTTCGAATTTCGGATTTGTTTTTTTTGCCGGGGACTAAAAAAAACAGCCCCCCTATAATTAGAGCAACCTGCGCGTTTGGTACGAAAATTGAGTGATTTTTGAACAGAGCCGCAAGCGTAAGCGCCCGGTAATAAAGCAGTTAAAATTTTTTTGAAAAATTTTATTTTTGTTTTTAACTAATACCGTTTTTGACCGAAAAATGGCTCTTTTTCCCTTTTACCTTTGAACTTTTTACTTCCTCTGTCTTGCGTCTTACTCGCAAAAAAAGCGAGTAGCGGGGGGAAATGGGAGCCATTTTGCCTATTTTAACGCAAGAACCACCGATTTCACAGATTAAGAACACTGATTACACAGAAAATGGAAGGTACTGTGGATTTGATTGATTTTTCGAAATCTTTACGTTGATTTAAGATGGGCAATTGTGCCGGGGGGGGTTATCGTTCTACAATGGCCAAACTCAAGCCGAAGGGTATCTGAGGGTAAGACAACCACCGCCATATACGCCAAGACGAACAACACCGCCAAGAACAGACAAATTGAAGCATTGTATGCTGAGGTGCTTTAAGCTCACTTTGTTTGGTTAAGATTGATAGGAAAGTCATCTTTGTTAATCACGTGTAGATGTGCTTTCTCATCGGTGACAAGGGAGTTGAAGATTCCCAATGCTTCCTCCGCCACATCATTCTCTCTGGCCGTCAGCAACACAAGTCTGAACCTGTTGAATTTCTTTTCGTCTCTCTTGTTTATGCCGGCCTGAACAAGTTTTGAAAGAACATATCTCAGCGAATCAACTTCGTCTATTCCGGCTGCGAATATAAGCAGCCTGTTTCCGATATTTATCTCATAAACCGGTACAATATTTTCACCTATGTTTACGACTGTTCGGCAATCTATGTATTGAAAAACTTCTTCAGGGCAGTTACAACCCAAAGTATTCCTGACGAATTCCTTTATCGCTTTATTGTCTGTCATTCTATACCAGCCCGATATAATCCTTTTATATTCTTCTTACAGTGAATCAGCCGCATTGAGTATATCTGAAACAGCAGGTAAGGTGGTCATTGATCAGACCTGCCGATTGCATGAAAGCATAGCAGATTGTTGGCCCTACAAACTTGAAGCCCCGTTTTTTCAGGTCTTTACTCATCGCATCCGACTCGGCAGATGTCGCAGGGATATCTTTAAGCGTCCTCCACTTGTTGCGGATAGTGGTCCCATTAACAAATTGCCAGATATAGGCATCAAAAGAGCCGAATTCCTTCTGTATCTCAAGAAAGGCACGTGCGTTGGTCACGGAGGATTCGACTTTAAGGCGGTTGCGGATAATACCCGGATTGTTGAGTAGTGAGGTGATTTTACGTTTGTTATAACGTGCGATTTTAACCGGGTCGAAGTTGTCAAAAGCTTTACGGTAATTTTCACGTTTATTCAGAATTGTCTGCCAGCTCAGGCCCGCCTGAGCGTTATCGAGCAGAAGAAATTCGAATAGCTTGCGATCGTTGTGAGTTGGTACGCCCCATTCGTTGTCATGGTATTCGATCATGAGTTTGTTTTCTCCGGGCGGCCAGTCACAACTGTTTCTCATAGGTAATTCTCCGGTTATTTACATTTCGGTAGTTCTATACTATCAAACTTCTCTGTTTTCTTCATCATTCAAATAAAAAAGCCCCTGCGGTGCGGAGGGAGAGGAAAAAGCGAGTTGCAGGGGAAATTTCGGAAGTACTGCCTATCTTAACGCAGAAACGGGCCGTGGATTTGGTTGAAAATACTCCCAACTAAAAAGTGGTTATCTGCTCGTACAAGAGGCTTAGCTAAGTAGTTTCTTTATTTCTTTTTTGTGTTCTTCCGGGAAGTAATATCGTAATATGGATGATGTGTCGTCCACTTCTGTTATAGCCCTAAGTCTTCCCAGACCTGGTACCTGTGTGATTTCCCGAAAACCTGTCTCACCCGCTTTTGACCATTTCGGGTCAAAAAGCATTATTGAATTTACAGGCGATTGGTCTTTAGGTTCAGCAGCATGCCTGTATGGCTTGTATGCTTCCGCTCTGGTTTTGTCTTCGAAGAAATAGTAATTATGGTCTAACCCTTTTTCCTTCAAATATTTTCGAACACGCGTTGTTTTATCGGCAATTTCAAAGCCAACTTTCTTTGCGATAGGTTCCCACCCTATACCTTTGCGACACAAGAGCCGAGTTGATAAATCGCTTAACGTCTTGTTCTTTATGTCTTGCCATATGGTAACTTGAGCTATTAATACGTGGTCAGTTAACTTCTGAAATTTTGTGAGATCTTTGCCTTCTTTTCCGCCTAAAAGGATTTTCATTGGTGACAAGAGAGCTTTGGTAAAGCTATTGTTATTCTTCGCAATATCCTGTGCACATTGTAAAATTTTTCTAAGAAGGCCTTCAAAACCTCTCGTTGTATGGTGAAAGTATACACTCTGATACATATAAAATCTTGAGAAGATATACTCCTCAAGTGCGTATTTTGATTTATCCAGCCAAACAACAAAAACGCCTTTTTGCTTACCTTCGATTACTTTCTCTTTCAGTTGCATTGTATGGATGATTCTGAACCAGTCGAAGTTTCCATATTCTGCTCCTGAACATAAAGAGTCCCGCCTTAGATAGTCCAAACGATCCATATCTAACTGACTTGAAATTAATGACTTCTGCCAAAGCGGCGGTTGTTTCGCACCCGTTGGAAGCCTCTTTGCGATCAGTGCAGCAACTTTTAACGAAAGACTTTTGGCACGTTTACTCAAAACTCGATGAACTTCAGAATCAGGATTAAGAATTATTTCAACAGTTCTCTCTTCATGATTTCCAAAAATGCCTTCTGTCGCATGGGAAAAAGGAGCATGACCAATATCATGCAGTAACGCTGCTGCCAACAAAGCTTCTTCATCCAAGAGCTTAAAATGGTTTTTCGAATAAGTTTGTTTCAAATAAGAGAGGCATAGTTGCATCAGGTGTAAAACGCCAAGACTATGTGAAAATCTCGAATGGGTTGAGCCTGGATATGTAAAATGGGCTAAGCCAAGTTGGCTGATATATCTCAGTCGCTGGACTTCTGGGCATTTTATCAATTCAAGGAGCCAGGAATCTTTATCGATAGCAATGTAATCATAAAGGGGGTCGCGAAATAACTTTTGTGCCATGCCTTCCCCCTGTGATTAGCTCGCAGGTACAAATGCTTTCGCTAATTCTATTGCTCTAAGTAAATTTTTGTCGTCTTTGCGAATTTTTTTGAATGCTGCTGTCTGAATTAGTGCAACTTCCCAATTGCCCTTGTAGTAGTATCCAACTGTCGCCCCAAGCTCTAAAACCCACAAATCTTCCTGGTTGAGCTTCTGAAATAAGGGGACAAATCGTTTTATCTGTGCATATAAATCCTTGCCGGTTTTGCTTTTTTCAAATTCGCCGAGAACACGTGTTCCTTTGTCAGCTATTTGTGATATGTATCGTTGGTTGCCGTAACCAGTTAGATCTGCCGACTCCTTGATTATCTCGGCACCCTTAAGCTGGTCTATTAAATCCGCCAGCTCAAATGAATATGGCCCATAGTAGTGCAGTAAATAATCGCATTTCAAAGGACAATCTGCGAGTTGTAAGAGGTAAATCGATTTCTGGAGTCGCTTTCTGGAATCTACCTTTTTTACCGAACTAATCAGCTTCGAAAGCCAGTAATCTTTCATAATCTCCGCCCTCTTTATATAACTGCCACTAATAATTTCTTATCGGCGAGATATCGCTAAATGCTTCAACGAAAGTTTACAATATCACTTCAACCAAATTTTAGCAAACCCGATTAGGCGCTAAGGTTGCCCATATCATAAGAATCTTATAACTCTCCCTTTTTTCCTTTATGTGAATCGACCTTCTCAGTGCAATATTTTAATAGAACGGGCCTTCTAAATTTTCATATTGTCTCATACAATTATACCTGAAAAAGTATTAGTTAGTCAAGACGTATCTAACAAATAACTATCATTCAACCTGTGAGATTTGTTTTCAAGAACACCAATACGGTTCAAATTCCACAGCCCACTCACGAAAAATACGCTAAAAAAGCCCACAATTACTATCAAAACAAATTCGTTGCTTGTCGCTCCCAGTCTATTCCAACCACAGTATTTCAACCAATAAGCGGGTTGAGCCATTTCCTTTCTTAATTAAGGTGTGCATACTTCGAATAAAAGCTTCAAATATTAGCTTCAACAAAACGTAGTGTCAAAAAAAAGCTTATACGTAAAGCGCGTACGCGCTTTACGTATGACGATTATGAGTAGAATTGGTGGAGCATTCATTCTCAGTACCGAGAAAAACCGGAATCTCGAAAGACGTTAGCCCCTCCCCTATAAACTTAAAAAGAGTGTTTTTTTAATGGTAATTTGCGGGTTAAGATGTTAGACTCAAAGGGCTTAAAATATTCTTGAAAAATACTGAGTTTTCATCGTCGTTACCAGCACAATTGATTACAATTATCCTCGACGAGTATCGAAAATCAAGGATCGAGCTATAAGAGAATACGTAACGGGTCAATTATTACGCCGTTGGAAACCTGATTGAAAAGGGTGGAACGATATTATGCATCAATGGGACAAAAAGCAGGAGTTTCTAAACGGGGTCAACAGCCCGGCGGACGTAAAAAAGCTGTCGGTGCCCGAGCTTAAGACGCTGGCCGAGGAGATACGGCATTTTATTCTCGGCTCGGTCAGCAAGACAGGCGGACACTTAGCGAGCAACCTCGGCGTGGTGGAACTGACATTGGCGATGCACTACGTGTTCGATTTCAAAAATGACAAGCTGCTCTGGGACGTCGGGCATCAATGCTATGCGCATAAAATCATAACGGGCAGGAAAGACAAGTTCAAAGACCTTCGCCGGGCCGAAGGTATAAGCGGCTTTCCCAATCCTGCAGAAAGCGAATATGACCAGTTCTCGGTCGGACACGCCGGTACCTCGATAGCCACGGCAATAGGGATGGCGCTGGCACAGAAACAGCAGGACAAGGACGACAGGGTCGTGGCGGTGGTCGGTGACGCCAGTATCGTTAACGGCGCATCCTTCGAGGCGCTCAATAATCTCGGCTTAGTCAAGCGGCAGTTGCTCATCGTGCTCAACGACAACTCGATGGCGATTGATGTCACCGTAGGGGCGATGGCAAAATACTTTTCAAAGGTGCGTCTGAGCCACACCTACGATGATTTGCGCAGGACAACCAGAAATATCCTGGAGCACATGCCCGTTATAGGCAAAAGTGTCGAGGAAGCGATCGAGCGTATTAAGAAAGGTATCAGGATGGCACTGCCGGCCAGCCAGATGTTCGAGAGCCTTAATATTCCGTACTTCGGGCCCGTTGACGGCCATGACATCGGCTCGCTTATACAGTTGTTCGAGGCGCTGGCGGATGTGAATCATCCGGTAATTCTGCATGCCTATACGAAAAAGGGCAAGGGCTTTGAGCCGGCCGAGGGGCCCAGCAAATTTCATTCGACCGGGCCGTTCAAGATGAACGGGGATGCCGTTAAATCGGAGACGGAGACAAGTAAGCGGAGTTTTACCAGCGTGCTCGGCGAGCATCTGACAGAGCTTGCTAAAAAGGACAAGAGGATTGTCGCTATCACCTCAGCGATGTGCGACGGCACGGGACTGGTCGAATTCAGCAAGAAGTTCAAGGACAGGTTCTATGATGTGGGTATCGCCGAAAGTGCGGCGGTTGATATTGCGGCGGGTCTGGCCAGGAGCGGCTTGAGGCCGGTGGTATGTATCTACTCGACCTTTCTGCAGCGCAGCTTCGTCCAGATATTTCAGGAGGTGGCTTTGCAGAACCTGCCGGTCATTTTCTGCGTGGACAGGGCGGGGCTGGTCGGCTCGGACGGGCCGACGCATCACGGGCTTATGGATATCGGATTTTTAAGGCTGATACCGAACATGGTTCTGACGGCGCCTGCGAATGATATCGAGATGAAGGGGGCACTGGAATTTGCGCTGAGTCAGAATCAGCCGGTTGTTATCAGGTATCCGAAAGATTTCGTGCCGGAGCAGAAGTTTGTCAGGGCCGCCTGTGCAAGGCCGTTCAGTCTGGGCAAAAGCGTATTGGTTAAAAGGTCAAAAAAATCCGCAGTCGCTATTGTCAGTTACGGCAGTATTTTGACAGAGGCGCTCAAGGCGGCTGAGCTGTTAGCTGAAGAGAACATTGCGGCCGATGTGATTAACGGACGGTTCGCCGGGCCTGTTGATGAGAAGATTGTCTCTCTGCTGGACAAGGGCAAGGCCATAATCACGGTAGAGGACCATGCGGGGGCATGCGGATTCGGCTCAGCCGTGCTCGAACTTGCGGCGGCAAAAAGCAGTTCGATAAAGAATATACGGGTGCTTGGCACGCCGGGGAGATTTATAGGACACAATTCCAGGAAGCATCAGCTTATGGAGGCGGGGATAAATGCCGATAAAATAGTAGAGACCGTTAAAGAAATGCTTACTGTGCGAAGGCCGAATATCGAAATCAGAAGTATAAAGCAGACGAAATCGACCAAAGCACAAAAGACAAAATCCAGGATTGTGAATATTTGAATGTCGAACTAAACTCGATATTCGGATTTTCGATGTATGGATAACGAGATTACCGGACATGAAATCTCTGCCAAAATTAGTGATTTTCGGCGACCCGAGGAAAGAAGGAGTCAGTAAGGCGATTGAGGAGTTTGCCGGCTTCGCCAAAGATAATGCCGAGATAGTGGCCAATTGCAGCGTTGCCGACTGTAGTGCGGAGATTCTAAAAGAATGTGATTACGCGGTGGTCTTCGGCGGCGACGGCAGCATCATTTCAACAGCAAGGGGCGTAAGCGAAGCGGGCGTGCCGGTGATAGGCGTTAACGTCGGCAAGCTCGGCTTCTTAGCTGAATTCAGCGTTGAGGAACTCAAAGACTTTTTTCCCCGTTTAGCCAAAGGTGACACCCCGATAGACAAGCAAATGATGCTGAGCTGCAGAGTTTTCAGTAATGAAGGCGGCAACAAAGTTGATAAATTCCACTCATCAGCCATCAACGATGTTTTTATCACAGCCGGCCCACCTTACAGGATGATCGAGCTTAAGATGTTAGTGGACGGCCAGCCATTAGCAAGCTGCGTCAGTGACGGGTTGATAATTTCCACTCCGACAGGCTCAACGGCCTATAATTTATCCTCAGGAGGGCCTATAGTCTCGCCTAAGATGGAGGCGATGGTTATTACGCCGATATGCCCTCATTCACTGAGCTTTCGGCCAATCGTTATCAACGCCGAGAGCACTGTAGAGGTTGTTGGCGTACGGGTCAACGAAGGGACGACGGTTTCTGTCGATGGTCAGGTCTCGATGAAGCTGTCAATTGATGAGGTGGTCAGAGTTGAGAGGCAAAGCTGTGATTTTTTGATAGTAAATAATCCGCTTCGGAGCCAATGGGACACATTAGCGACTAAACTTAGCTGGGCCGAGAAGCCGAAATACAAGAAGAATTCAACCGCCTAAAATGGTTGATTGTTTAATTTGCTCTGTTGAAAAAGTGAAATGTCATTTTGAGGCGAAGCCGAAGAATCTCATCTCTCGGGATATCAAGAGATTCTTCATTTCGTCCCCGTGCTTTCTTACCCGCCGCCCCGACTTGCGTCGGGAGACGCAGGGGCAGGCGAAAGCAAGAACGGGGGCTCCATTCAGAATGACAGTCTTTGAGACTTTTCAAAAAAACTTGTTCGATTGTGAAGATAATTGCGTAAAGAAAGGCCTTTAATAGTATGAATAGCCGGCTATTTATCAGGGCGCGAACGCTTATCGCAACGGGGATGTTTATTGTGCTTGGAGCTCCAATAAACCGGGCGATAGAAAATCCCGCGATATTTAATCCGGCCGGTTCGAGCACGGTTCCGCCAAGCAGTTTCCAGAGTAGTCCGATTAGCAACCCTACGGCGATTGATATGAATGGTAATCTGGTAATTACGGGCAACGTCCGCCGGGGCGCACATTTTCGCGACACTGTGCCGTATGGTTCGACCACGAGTTTCAGGGATGATCTTGGTTCGTCTTCGCTCAGCTCTTTTTTGCGGGATTCGGCGGGTTCGGAAGACCTTGGCTATTGGGCCAATAGATACAGCGTTCAGCCATATTATTTACGAAGCCGGACAGTAGCTACTACAAGGCCAGGCTATTCCGGAGTGTTCGGGCAAACGGGAACGAGGATTAATAACCGTACACCACAGGGCCAGTTTGCAACGGGAACGTTTGTATCCGATCTGGAGACACAGACTTTACCCGGCAGAGGTACCTGGGCATCCGATTCAGTATTGCGGGGGACACAAACACAGGAAAGTATGCCGCGTGAACCTCGAATAGTAAAGAGCATACGGGAACTTCAACTGCTTACTCAAGCAGAGGCAAATATATCGGCCCAGGACCAACAGTTGATGGTTGAGAGGTATCGGAAACAGACTCAGGAGACAGAAGACAGGAGTCAGGAGACAGGTACTGTCTTTGAACAAGAGCAAAGATATGACCTTTCGGAACTAATAAGCCAAAGACAGGCAGTTGAAAGAGCTCGGGCCATCGTGCCGGACTTCAGCACAGGCGCGCTTAGGCCTTCGCAAGCAGGCACAGGGACAAAAGCACCGGCGTTCCAGGATGAGTTCACTTTGCAAAAAAGTACAAACTGGCTACCACAGACAGATAAGGCCACAGCCGCTGAGCGCGACACAGACGTGCAGGGCCAACACGACAGACTCAATATCGACATTTTTGAGCAAGTGAAACAGCAACTCGAAGATTTAAGAAATACTGTCGGTCAGAAAGAGACCCAACAGACGTTACGCACAAGTAAGGACACAATAACAAACATTGGTCTAAGCTCCGGGTTCCTGAGTCAGTACAAAAGCTCTTTAAATAAAAGCCGGGTTGCCGCCGGGCCCCTCATAGGCGGACCGGATGAACTGCAAGGGCTTTCGCAGGCCGACTTATCCGCCAAAGCCAAAAACATCAGAGGCCCACACACCAATCCGGAAACTTTCTCGAAGACCAGATTCAATCAGCACTTCCAGGCGGCTCAAGACCATTTAAAAGGCGGCAGGTACTACGAGGCAGTGGATTCCTTCGCGCTGGCGTCTATTTATAAGACGAATGATCCGCTTTGCTATGCGGGCAAAGGGCACGCGTTACTGGGCGGGGGCGAATATATCAGCAGTGCGCTGTTTCTTTCCAGGGCAATCGAGATTGCTCCGGAATACGTGCGGGCCAAAATTGACCTTGCGGCTATGTTGGGCGGCAAAAACAAGCTCGAAAGCAGGATAACTGAAATTAAAGAATGGCTGGAGCGGAGCGGTTCGACAAAGCTGGAATTTCTTTTGGGCTATGTCTATTACCGGATTGGCAGGCTCGGCCCGGCACAGCAGGCCATCGACGCTGCTTATACAAAGATGCCCCAGTCGGCCGCTGTTGTCGCAGTTAAAAAAGCTGTTGATGATACAATAGCGGGACGGTAACAAAAGACACTTCTTTTAAGCTTTTTATCAATAGAATACCGCATGGGCTAACTCATGTTACGTAGCGAAGCTACTTCGCAGAGTAGTAAGCCCATCCTTGTATATTGAAATACGGGTAATATACTCGCAATAGTTTTAAGAGATAAAGCTTGGGCGTGTTCTGGGGCTAGCCCCAGAACACGCGGCGGCAGACGAGATCGTCCCATCCTGGGGCTTAAAAGCCCGAAGGTAGCTGGATCCGTCAGCCGTTACCATAGCAAAAGTCCGAACAGTCGCTTGGGACATTTTAATATTATGAGCCCGTATTCGCAAGGAAGGATTATCTATGGAACATACTATTGGTATTGATGTAGCAAAAGCAAAACTTGATGTGCATGTACTCAATGAAAAAAGGGATATTCAATTCGAGAATTCTGCTGCCGGGATTAAAGAATGCGTTGATATGTGCCTAAAAGTTAAGCCCGAACTTATCGTCATGGAAGCTACCAGCGGATATGAGTATCTTACGGCAGCTAAACTTTCCATCGAAGGATTGCCGATAGCAGTGGTTAATCCGAGAAGGGTTAGAGATTATGCCAGAGCTATCGGTATGACGGCAAAAACAGATAAGATTGATGCTAAGGTTATCGCTCTATTCGCGGCTAATTGTCAGCCAATTCCACAGGGCAGAATTGATGATAACAGCCGCAAACTGAAGGCTTTGACGGCGAGAAGGCAACAGTTGCTGGATATGAGAGTTGCTGAAAACAACCGAACCGAACATTCTATTGACAAAGAGATTTGCCGCAGCATTACAATGGTAATTAAAACGATCGACAGGGAAATTGAAAAGGTGGACAGGCAGATTCAGGACCATATTGATAATATGCCGCAGCTTAAACGAAAGACTGAAAAGTTAAGTTCTGTCCCTGGCATTGGCGATACAACTGCTGCTATGCTGGTTAGTGAACTGCCTGAGTTAGGGACTTTTAACAGAAGGCAGATAGCGGCTTTGGTTGGAGTTGCGCCTATTAATCGTGACAGCGGTACTTTCCGTGGTAAACGAATGACCGGCGGCGGAAGGAAAAACGTGAGGAACCGATTGTTTATGCCGACACTTGTTGCGATCAGACACAATCCTGTGCTGAAAATATATTACCAAAGGCTCGTTGATAAAAAAGGCAAAAATAAAATGGTAGCGATAATTGCTGCGATGAGAAAACTGCTGTGTATTATGAACGCTATGTTGAAAAATAATCAGGCATGGAAACCGAAAATGCTATAAAAATTGTTGACTCTTAAGACAGTCGCTACCGGCCGGGGTTGGTTAAATAACCAGATGACCGGATGGCTGTAATGAGTGTGGCCAAGACAACAAAAAAAGCCGAGCAAAGAAAGCCCGGCTTTAATATTCTTCTCTCCTGGGCTATCTTGATTATTTCTCGGAAAGCTGTATGTCAAAAGGATTGCCGTTGCAAATAACTTCAAATGATTGGCGGTAACGTTTTTTTCCGGTTCCACCGGGCCCGTCGGCTATGCCAACAATTCTCAACTTAACTTTTCTATCTCTCGGCATCCCGGTAAACTCATACCGACCATTGATATCCGTCACATCGCGAAACCTCCTGCTTCCATAGGAGATCCCCAGATCGAAGCCTACCATCACCCGGCCATTTTCATTTGTTAGAAGCCCGGACAACGCGGCATCCCAATCTATGTTACCATCTTCAGGCTTCAGTATGTCTTTACTATTGACAAAGACCTCACCCACATCCAGCACCTCTGACGGCTGTAACCGCCCAATTTCCAGGGCCCTAATCCTTTCCGCCTCTAACGATCCGATATTTACAACCATCATATTCGGGCGTAAAGCAGATTTAAGCACCATCTCCATTCCCACCGGAATCCGCTCAATACTAAAACTGCCATCATGTTCTACGGTTGTATCCTGAATCCACGATTTAACTATGTATGCCTTGCCGTTTGGATTTACAATCGAAATCCTCGGTATAACACCCGTTACAGCCTCACCGTTCTGGTCAATCAATCTACCGACAACGCCGGCAAACGGTTCGAGCACAATTTCAAGTTCATTAGCATCATCGCTTTTGTGCCAGAAGAATGCACGTCCTAATTTATTCTCTATATCAAATGCATAGCAGGCGTGAATATCCCCCACATTACCTCTTGGTTCATCAGCTTCAAACTCACCGTGTTCATTAGTTCCAGTTGTTCGGTTTCCAAACGTTACAAAACCACGGATTGGTTCACCACCGGAATTAACAAGCCTGCCTCGTACTTTTGGTTTAGATATGACAGCTACGGTTAAATCAAAGCTACTTTGCTCATCTGTAATTTGGAAATCTTGTTCAAAATTTTCTTCTCTGACATCCGCCCAGCTACGAGTTCTTAACCGGTAGTAGTTCGGTGTCAGGTCAACCGTGTACTTTCCGACATTATTTGTTTGTCCCCTTGCAATGACAATGTTCACGGGTTTTTGTAATTGGCGGTAATTAGGATCGTATAATGCTATCGAAACATAAATATTTGTAATACCTTCACCTGTTGCTGTGTCGACAATCTGTATTGTAACCGGAAGGCCTTTCTGCAATTCAAGTTTAACTACCGGCACCGAATCGACACTTAAGTTTATGTTCTCAGTTGGCTTACAAATTAAACCTGGCTCGGTAAAAAATTCGTTATTTACAGTCAAAGTAAACTTATGCGATTTTATCAGGCCAATAATTTCAAACTGTCCGTTCTCATCTGTTAATCCCCGACCCTCTACGCGGCTTCCTGTTACGCAGGCTTCAACAACGATTCCAGCTTTTTGATATGGCTTACCGTCCAGTACTAATTGCCCTTTAATAGCCCCACCGGGTTTAAGCGTAATTTGCAAATCTTTTTTTCCGGCGTGAAATGGATATTTATACCGCCCGTAAATTTCGCTCGTGTCATAAATTTCATATCCCTTTTTCATGACACCAATATGAAACCTTGAACCTGCCGGAAGATCCGTACAAACAAATTCCCCCTGGGCATCAGTAGCAGCAACGCTTATTTCAAAGTCGCCTTTAGGACGATCATACTCATCATAGCTCATTGGCAATTTAGCTATAACTACAGCCCCTGTTATCCCATTTCCCATCTCATCAACTACTCTGCCGGCTGTAACACTCGAGTCTAAAAGAGTAATTGACAAATTTTTATGAAATGTCGATGAGAAACCTACCCCGTAAGCCTGTGACCAACCTATCCCGTAATCAGAATGTTCAAACAATAGAACACTATATATTTTTTTCCCCCGGCTAATATCAGGTACAGGTAACGGCCCAAGCTCAAATTCACCTTGCACGTTTGTTATTGCCTCTAAATCATCCATCCATCCTTCAGGTAAATTATAAGAATACCAGTATCTTCGAACAACTACTCCTTCAATCGGTTTGTCTGCTGCATTTTTGACAATCCCACGATATCTGCTCATCTTTTCAATTACGGCGATAGTTTCCTTTTCTTTATGTTGTACTTCGGATGTACTCTGGGAACCTTCAGTAAACTCAGGCCGAACTTCTTTTACAGCTTTCGCAAACGAAGTATTCATCTCATCCGTTCGCTGGTTTTGGGCGGTTTGTTCTGCAGGTTTTTTTTGCTGTTCTATTGTGCTTACTGTTTGAAATGAGTCCGGCCCCTTATCCGGCTTAATGAGGTGCCTGTAAGTTAATACTGTTCCAACACCGATAGTAACTACGGCTGCTACTGTAATTATCCTGGCTACTGTCCCACTCATTAGGGTCGTTATGCCTGCGACAGTGCCGGTTTTAGATGTAATAGCCGCAACTGAAGCAGCAGTAGCAACTCCGGAACTTTTTATAGCCATACCTGTAATAGAAACAATGACGGCAGCGGTAAATGACTTACCCGGCCCTGTACGACAGATAGTTGTTTCGACCATCGCCGCGAATCGTTCTTTTAGTAACTTCCGCCCCCGCGAAAGACGCTGTTTTACGGCATCTTCAGATAAACTCAGTTGTTCGGCAACTTTTTTGACAGATTTCTCTTGTCGATAGAAAAGCACAAGTGGTTCACGGTATTGTTCAGGAATTTGCTGGAGTGCCTTGCGGACAACATGCTGCTGTTCTTTCGTTATTACCCTTTCGGCCGGGCCGGAATCATTGGTTCCAGTTTCTTTTAATTGATCTATGGAAGCAGCTTTACTTATAAGATCATGTTGTTGGCTTCTGAATGAGTTTTTGATTAAGTTTCTGGCGATACCGCCGAGCCAGCTTTGAAATTTATTCAGGTCTTTGAGCTGTGCCAAGTCCTTCCAGGCACTGATGAATGTTTCCTGAGCCAGTACTTCACTTTTTCCGAGATCACCTGTGGCACTGAAGGTGATTGCGCAGATATAAGACTGATATTTTTTAACAATAGCTTCAAAGGCTGCGGTGTCGCCATTGCGGCTTGATGTCAGCAATTCGATTTCGTTAGGTGATATTTCCGACATAACCGAAATCCCTTCAAATAGTATATATTAGTATCTCGATATAATAGGAACGAGAAATTAAAAAAGGTGACAGGGATTCTGAAAAAAATCGAAAAAACCGGCTTTTTTGATAAAAAATATGAAAAAACTCACACTTTCTGTAAAAAGTTGAGAAACCGCGTGTGCAATCCATTCGGTTCCGCTTCCACCTTCGTCCTGAGAAAATCGGGACTACGGTGGACAAGCAGATTGTTGGGACATTTTCTTTTGCATATATCCCGTTACAAAATCGGTATTTCGAAAGACGAGAGCACTATCCTACTGACTAAACTCTAATGCATTACCCTCAAGCCAGTGTTCTTCCAATATGGCCAGGTCC
This sequence comes from Planctomycetota bacterium, assembly GCA_013202635.1. Classification (GTDB taxonomy): domain Bacteria; phylum Planctomycetota; class Phycisphaerae; order Sedimentisphaerales; family Anaerobacaceae; genus NIOZ-UU13. The sequence goes on along the minus strand of JABMRO010000009.1, from coordinate 4,077 downwards.
AGCTCATTAACTATGCAGTCCTCATTGATATCGCCGGGTATCAACTGGAAACCGGGCAGTGACTTTGCGGCTTCACAGCCATCGGCAAACACGTTGATAGTTACCGTATGGGAGCCTGTGTATTCGCCGTCATCAGCTTCAAGCTGCAGGACATATTGACCTAATGCACTGAGGCTAACGACGGTATCCTCTGCAGCAGTGTCACTGATAACGGTAGTTCCTTCATTAGGCTCGCTCACAACGCTCCACGCCACGCTATACAGCCCAATACCGTCGTCTATTACAGTCGCATCCAGATTGACATCAACGGTGCCGTCCGTCAACCAGGTCGTAACGAGGTCTTTTTCAAATTGTACGGTGGGCGGCTGATTGTCTGTGAAAAAGGTAAAGGTAGGGCCATAGACCGGAATAAAATCGGGACCGTAATAGGTATCGACTGCCCAATAGTACCGCGTCTTTGGCTGAGTTTGCACGACAACGGAAGATACGCTCTGGTTGGTGACAATCCTGATGGCATCGGGGTCGGTAAACTGTTTCAGGGCTTCGAGGTCGTCGGTAAAGTACACATCAACAGTTACCGGCATTCCGGGTATAAGCTCATCAGGTAAAGTCCAACTCAACTCGACCTGGCCCGGTGATAATGAACCTCCGTCGATTGGATTGGGTTTAAGCAGCGGGGTGGCCGTTAAGGTGGTTTTTCCTGCATTCGTGACGTCATAATCCACGTTCAGTGTGCCCTGGCCGTCATAGGCGGTAAGCCGGCCGTTGTCGATGTTGGTTTGGATTGTTGCGGTGTCATCGCCGTTCAGGATCAGTGTGCCTATGGTAATATCCAATGAGCCCAAGTCGGATGTTAAACGGAGATCGGATGCATTGATAGTGCCGCCGTTGAGGTTCACCGTGCCGGTGCCTGTCAGGCCGGGTACTATCAGGTTGCCACTTAGCTCGATAGTACCGCCTGTCATATTGAGCGTGCCGATGCCCCTCCAGCCAAGTTGCAATGCCCCGGAGGAAAATAAACCGCCGCTTATATTGAGGATGCCGTGGCCGGAGGAATTATCCACGCCGACGTAGGCCCCGGCTGCTGTGAGTGACCCGCCGCTGATGTCCAGGTTTGTTGTGGCGCCGGAATTGCCGACCCTCAGTGTTTCGCATTCGGCGGTAATACCGTCCTGGATTTCGCAATGTGTATTGTCCGGACTGTCGATTGAAACGGCATCAACGTCGGTAGGTATGGTTTCCGAGCCCCAGTTGGCAATTGTGCTCCAGAGATGGTCGGGCCCGCCGTCGCTCCAGAATATTTGCGCCGAGGCGTTTTGGAATTGGACCAGCAGCAGGACAAGAGAAATTAAACATGTCATTTTCTTAAACATTGTGTTTCTCCTTCAAAAAAGAGGGTTAATATAAAAACGAATAATAACGCTTCCTGCCTTCACTACGTTATCTGTCACGCATGCATGGGGCATTTCTTACCCTGTGATTTGATGCCACCTCCTTCCTTCAAAAGCCCAAAAAAAGATGTGCCAGTCTCTAAGTCGCAAGCCTTACTAACCTTACCTTATACGAAATTTTTTGTGTTCCGTCAAGGGAAATTTTAGAGTTCCGGATACTTTCTCGATTTTGATTGAGCGAAGGGCCTTCTCGCAATGACAAGGAGAGGCAGAATTACAAGCCGGCTTCGAGCTGGGCGAGTATTGTTTTGGCTTTGCAGACCTTGTTGCCGTCGGAGCCCTGCCAGTTAAACTCAGCATTTCTCTTTAGGAAACCATCGATTTTTTTACATGCCATTAATACGGTGGCGTGATTTTTATTGCCCATAAATCTGCCGACCTCGGAGGAGGACATCTTCGTGTGCTTTCTTGTCAGATACATACTGAAATGGCGGGCCAGAGCGACTGTGCGGTCTTTTTTTGACGAGTGTATATTGGCCGGCGTTGTGCCGAAATAAGCGGCCACGACCGTCTCGATGTCGGAAACGTGGACAATAGGGTCGCACCTGTCCAGGTGTTCGGTAAGAACGGCTTTGGCCATAGAGAGTGTGATTTTATTGTTTTTGAGCGCCGAGTAGGCAATTACTTTGAGCAGGGCCCCTTCCAGCTCGCGGACGTTGGAGCGGAGATTTTCGGCGATGTATGTTATTACGCTTTCGGTGATTTGCGAGTCCTGGGTTTTTAGTTTTATGTCTTGATTTTTCAGGTACTGCCTGCATATTTGGCAGCGTGTGCGGAAATCAGGGACGTCAATTTTTACAACCATTCCGGAGACGAAGCGGTTGACGAGCTTTTCGGAGATCTGTCCAATCATTTTCGGATGCGCATCGGAGACAAGTACAACCTGTTTGCCCGCCAGACTGATAGTATTGAATGTATGGAGGAATTCCTCCTGGGTCGAAGGCTTGCTGGCCAAGAAGTGAATATCGTCGATTGCCAACAAATCCGTTTGCCGCATTCGTCGTCGAAAAGCCTCCAGCTTTTTTGTCTTCAAGGCCAGCACAAACTGATTGACAAAATCCTCCGCTGAGAGATACAGCCAATTAGTCTGGGGGCGCTTTTCGCACACTGCATTGCAAATCCCTTGCAGCAGATGTGTTTTGCCAACCCCGTATCCTCCGTGAATAAACAGCGGATTAAAAGGGCTTTGTTGCTCATTTACGACTACTTTTGCAGCGTTATAGGCCAGCTCATTCGAGGAGCCTACAACAAATGTCTCCAGAGAAAGTTTAAGTTTTTTTCTGCGGCGTCCTTGAACTCCGGTTTTGCCCGGGCTGGCTTGTTCACGGAGCAGAGCGGCGGAGGCTTTCGAGTCCATTCTGGTTCGTCTCTGGTGGCCAGAAAGCTCCTGGTCGATACTGAAAGTTATCTTCGCCTCTGTTCCGGTGACTGTTCGCACTGCCCGGGTGATTTCTTCTAAAAAATGGTTTTCAATCCAACTCGCTATAAAAAGGTTCGGTACACCAACCTTCAAATATCCGTCGGTGAGTGACATATTAGTTGAATTTTTAAACCATATCCGAAACTTCTGCGGACCCACCTGCTCAGAAAGCGCTTCGTTAATTTCGCTTATCTGAGACGTAACGGTACGCGAACTCTCATCCGTGATTATGTCCTGCATTCGTATCCTTCCGGTGCCAGATTTTTATTTGCAAGGCATTCATCCTGCAGATGTCGAGCAAAGGCTCAAGCTTTAAGTGCAGGGTAAGAATCCATTCTTTTTTAAGTTAATTCACTCTTTGCAGCAAAGCCACTTTGAATAACTAATAATACTGATAACATGCTTATTATTGGTCAAAGCTAAAACAAATCAATTGCGTTTTATTGAATTTCTTTTCCACTTAATAGAGGTCTCTGTGGTTATTGACTTTGCGCACGAAAAAAAATTGTTTTTAACAGGTTATGCACATCGTAACTATGTTTTGTGGAAAAGCTGTGGATTGTGTTTGTAAACGCAAAAAAAGCTCGATAATTGATGCTGGAAGCTTGTCATCATTTTGCGGCGAGGATTGCCGTGTAGCCGCCGTCGCAGTCGAAGTGCTCCGCTGATGGGAGAGTGAGCTTTTCGGAGCTGAGTATAAAATTGGGATTGTTTTGCCGGAAGTCTTTAATAAGGCTACTGTTTTCATCTTTTTGGATACTGCAGGTGCCGTAGCTTAGTGGGTTATTTGTCTAAAGGTTAAAATTTACAAAGAAATAAGTGGTGAAAAAAGAGGACATAAGGTAAAAGTTATCTATGTGGAGATTTTCTAAATTTTTTGGTATTCTTTAAAAAGGAGAGTTCTATGGATGTCAGAGAAGAGATAAGTTCCTATTTGGAAGATCCTGAGACGTCATACAAAGAGTGATACCTCGAGCATGCGCAATATGAGACTGGCATAGAGTCTGGGGAGGAGGTTGGCGTGTTAGCCGACCGGAAGAAGGAGTTTGATGACTGGGTATATACTCACATATCGGAGTTGCGCCAGATTATCTGTCCAAATACCAGTAAGATTAAGGCCGCTGTGACGCAAGTAGATATAGTGTTGGACATTATGGATATCATTGAGCAGCAACCGTATGTTGGGGCAGTCAAACTGACTGCTAC
>JABMRO010000074.1 GCA_013202635.1 Planctomycetota bacterium | reverse complement strand
ATGCAACTAATTTCATGATTGCCTCCTCTTGGATTGGTGTAACAAAAAGTCGGAAAGCTATAATTTTTCCTCAATCACGTCATACTTTAAAAGTAGTTCTACAATATCCAGAATCTCCGGAGCCAGATCAGCTTCTACATTTGCCTTATCCATAACCTCGGCAATACTGAGAAATTCGGCATTAGGAAAAGGTAAGTTGTACAGGAACATACCTTGAGATCTAGTCAAACTAATGCGGTGTTCTTTACGATCACGCCCGTCCCCACTCCATACTACCACGTGACTAATGGTTTTACCGTTTTTACTAAGAGCAAAATTCGCACCAGTATTGGCTTTTTCACGAATTAATCGGTCTAAATCACCTGCAGAACGCTTCTTCTCAATCTTTGTTAGATCGATATCCATCTGGATACGCTGTGTTTTAAGTGAATAGCGATAATAGGGGCGTTTCTTCTCATAGACTTCCACTTTCTCAAGGATATCTAAGGAAGCCATCGCATCAAGAAAGTCCTGGGCGGTTCGAATATGCAAACCTAATCGAGAGGCGGCTTCCGAAGCAGATATGTCCTGGTAGTTAACCAGCAGCTTAAAGAAATCCTCAGCGTAGCTCTTGGAGATATAGGTGCCAAGTATAGCGGCAGTTTTAAAATCCATAAAAAGCCCCTACGAAAAGGGTGAAATGCCTACAGTATTCATGCGATCAATAATGCGTGTGCCTTCCCTGCGCTGAAATATTTCCATGAACCCTATGAACACATTTCCCAGCGATTCACAAAGTTGATCAAAAGAAAGCTCTTCGTTGTAATTAAGGTAATCGCGGTGGGATATGTTCACTGAGACATCCCCATTGAAATCAAAAGCTACCCAGGTCTCATCTGTATAGTCGTTTTTCAATCCCAAAATGAAGGAAAACTCACGCCCAGCCATAACCGGTACGAAGACAACCTTATCCTTCCCTATGTATGGAACGGCTATTAAGTGACGCATGGCGAATTTAGAAAATTGTATTATCTGCCTTTGCGTAAACTCTGTTTTGCCTGCGGGCATTGGGCGGGTCGTATAGCCACTTCCGGTATCGTCCACAGGACCAGCCACCATCTCAAGGATTTCCCGTCCACGCCACTTCATTTTCTTGGTAACAAATAAAATTATTGTCCAAACCAAGAAGAATAGGATTAGAAACATAAGAAAAATAATTTCAGGATCCCGTGGTCCGCCAATTCTCTCTGGCATTAAGAAAGCCATAGCAACTAATGAAATCTGGTAGAAGCCAACAACGATGAATCCCGGATTTCTGGTACGGACAAAAGTTAGGAACGAATACAGGGCGTATATCGAGAAGAACACGGCGATGAAGTAGAAAGCGGCTTCTAAACCAAACAAAAATCCGAACAATGCTCCAATAGTCAGGACAGCGAAAGGTAATAAGAGTCCATAAAAGTTACGGTCAGGCTTGAGTTTCTGAATGCTATACATGGCTTTACCTCCTTGCCACAGATAGGTTTGAACTTATTATATGATATATAATCAATATACTTCAAATATAATATAGTATATGATAATTATAACCCTTTGTCAAGTACCTACCAACATATTTTTTGCACTTGGAAAATGTGCCACAAAGCTATTGACTTTCTCTAAATTCTGAAGCTAAATGGAACGGCCCAATCGTACGCATGGCTGGACAGACATACCGAAGATTGATGCACAATACATCTATACCCTTTAGCTTTAAAATCAATGTTTAAAAAGGTTGCTTTATTCACAGGTATATATCCAAACTTGCCTAAATGTGCTATAGCCTGCTATAGTCTGCTTGAGTTTATTATGCATAGATGGAGAAGCCACTATGAAAATCAAGAGATTTCTAATTGACTTTTTAATCGTTTTTGCTGTAGCCTTCACGGTGAATTTAATCGTGGTTTTTCTTTGGAACCTGATTTTCCATGGACAGGGATCTTTCGAATGGGAGACGCCACTCCGTTTTGCAATAGTACTCGGAATTATCCTGCCAATACTACTACGT
>JABMRO010000073.1 GCA_013202635.1 Planctomycetota bacterium | reverse complement strand
TCAAGTAGGCCAAAATTAACGCAAGCTCTTTTGCGACAAGTAAATACGAGTATTGGGTCATTTGGTTATTGGGAAAAACAAACCCAATTCAAAGCCAATTCAAACCCAAACAAACCCAATTTTGGGCCAAAATCAAGGGTGTCAAAGCCAAAACAAACCCAATCAAAGCCAAATGCTCACTTGAACAAAAAATGCGATTTGCTACAATTGAAAGGCCGATATGTAATGAGGCACCTAAAATCGCCATTGGCAAAACAAACAGAAAGTTCGCTTAGAAAGGTGGTGGAGAAATGTTGAGATGGGCTTCTATTATATTGTTAACTTTGGGGATTTCATCGACCCATGCGGCTGAACCCTTTCGGGTAGTTCTCACAGATGTCGAGCAAAATATTTATAAGGAAACTGTAAGCCTCACAAGCAGCGATATAACGCCGGGTTGCCCCGTTTCATGGTCGGTTCGCAAGCATGTCCTTCACGGCGGCAAGCAGGAAGGTGTCGAAGTTATAGAAGTAGATAACGGCAAGCTGCGATTTACAGTAGTCCCTACACGCGGCATGTCCGTTCAGCAGGTCTCAATGGGCGATTTGCGGCTCGGCTGGGACTCACCGGTGAAAGGTCTGGTCCATCCGAAATACATCAACCTGCACACTCGTCAGGGTCTGGGCTGGCTGGAAGGCTTTAACGAATGGATGGTTCGATGCGGACTGGAATTTTTCGGCGGCCCCGGAACCGACGAGTTTATCGACAACATCGGCAACAAATCACAGATGGATTTGACGCTGCACGGCAAGATCGGCAATACTCCGGCTTCTCAGGTTGAAATAACTGTTGCTCGGCAGTCGCCTTATCGCATCCGAATAAGAGGCAGAGTCGATGAAGCCATCCTGCACGGACCAAAGCTCGAATTGTGGTCGGAAATCTCAACTGCACCCGGTTCCAATACCTTCCAAATCTCCGACAAGATAACAAACCACAGCGCCGTCGAACAGGAATTCGGCATCCTTTACCATGGAAATTATGGCACGCCTCTAATGGAAAAAGACGCAAAATTCGTCGCCCCGGCAAGGGAGGTAACACCGATTAACGAATATCCCGCTTCAGATATCTCTTCTTACAACCTATACCGTGCCCCGGTGCCGGGTATTCCTGAACAGGTTTTTTGTCTGCAGCTATGGGCCGACAAAAATGACCGAACGAAAGTTATGCTTCATAATGCCGCAGGTAATAAAGCCGTATCAATGGCTTTTTCCATAAAGCAGTTACCTTTCTTCACACTCTGGAAAAATCCGGTGGCTCATGAAGACGGCTATGTAACGGGTCTTGAACCCGGCACGGGCTTCCCCCGTAACAGGTCGATTGAGCGTGTATTTGGCCGAGTGCCCAAACTTGCTCCGCACCAAAGCCGTATTTTCACAATCGATTTTGCCCTTCACGCCGGCAAACGCCAGGTCAAAACCGCAGCCAATGAAATCGCCAAAATTCAGTCCGGCCGCAAAACCAGGGTCAATACTGAGCCGCTGCCCAAGGAAAAAATCCAGCTAAAAGATGTCATTAAGGCGGCAAAAAACTGGGGCCCTTCGTACACATCCTGGTATGGCAAACCTGCCCCGAATTTCACTGTAACCGACCTCACAGGTAAAAAACATCAACTAAGCGATTATCGTGGTAAAAATGTTCTGATTGTATTCTGGACAACGTGGTGCCCGCCTTGTCGATTGGAAATTCCACATCTAATCGAATTACGAAAAACCATCGACGAGGACGAATTAGTTGTGCTGGCTATTTCAAACGAGAAACGGGATTTGGTTAAAAAGGTCGTAGATGAAGTTGGAATAAACTATACGGTACTTCTCGAAAAAGATGACATGCCGGAACCGTTCGGGGTTATGAGGATTTTCAGAACCACCGGCATTCCATGCAGCTTCTATATCGACCCGGAAGGAAAAATAAAACTTGCCACTTCCGGCCTCACGTCATCCAGAGAAATAAAGGCTATATTGAAAGCCGAACAACCTCAATAGAAAAAGGGCCTATACCGAATTGGTATAGGCCCATAATTAGCCAAATAAATTAGCCAAACAATTTGACTTCCAAAATCCGGCTTACGGTGCCGGTGCATACAGCCGAATATCATCGAAGAACATCATACCCGCACCGCCAGCCACAGGATTGTTCCTGTTGCCGAAGCCAAGAGTAATCGTATTGACGTTGGTAAGGTTCACACCGAACGCCTGCAGGTCGATAGTCCATTCGGTCCAGTCATCAGCCTGTGCCGCATTTGGATTATCATTGTTGACCCCAGCGCTGCCGTTTAGAACAACATACATCGGTTCGGTGGCGTTAGCCGCATCGCCTATGTACCAGATTACCAGAGTGCTAACACCATTTTCGGTCCAGTCACGCGGGTACGTCAACGTCAAAGTCGCCTCGGATTTGCCAACACCGTTGTCGTAGGAAAACGGCATCGACTGATTACCACTATGAACAATAGTCTGCTCGGTAAATGGCGGATTGGCATAACCAACGACAGAACCGTTTATTG
>JABMRO010000832.1 GCA_013202635.1 Planctomycetota bacterium | reverse complement strand
TTGAGGTTGACGGCGCTATGACCGCCTGGATGGCCGATGCGATAAATCCGAACCTGCTCCAGACCATTGAAGGCCAGCCTGTATTTGTTCACGCCGGCCCATTTGCAAACATCGCCATTGGCCAAAGCTCGGTTATCGCAGATAGGATAGGAACAAAACTGGGCGATTATCTTGTAACCGAGAGCGGCTTCGGTGCCGATATTGGCTTCGAGAAATTCTGGAATTTGAAGTGCCGCATGTCAGGTCTTGTACCCGATGCAATTGTTGTTGTGGCAACCGTTCGTGCTCTGAAAATGCACGGCGGAGGACCCGCGGTGAAACCCGGAATACCGCTAAGCGAAGAATACACCAGTGAAAATCTTGGGCTGGTCGAAAAAGGCTGTGAAAACCTGATCGCCCATATCGAAACAGTAAAGAAAAGCGGTGTTCGTCCTGTCGTTTGCGTAAACAGCTTCTACACCGATACCAAGGCCGAGATTGACCTGGTAAGAAAAATCGCCGAGCAAAACGGAGCATTGGCGGCGGTTTCCGAACACTGGCTCAAAGGCGGCGATGGCGCAATCGAAATTGCTGAAGCAGTTATGGAGGCCTGCAACGAAACTAATAATTTCAAGTTCCTTTATGAGCTGGAAACTCCACTTAGAAAACGCATTGAACTAATCGCCAAAGAAGTATATGGAGCAAGCGGTGTAACTTATAGCGATGAGGCCCTGGCAAAAGCCAAAGCTATGGAAGCCGACCCGGCCTGCAAGACTTTAGGGACCTGCATGGTTAAGACGCATCTTAGCTTATCACACGACCCGGACTTAAAGAACAGACCCACCGGCTGGGAGCTTCCAATCTGCGATATCCTTGTTTACAAAGGAGCAGGCTTTATCGTGCCGGTAGCCGGAGCGATTAAGCTGATGCCCGGCACGGCATCTAATCCGGCTTTCCGCCGCATTGATGTGGATGTAAAAACCGGAAAAGTTCAAGGATTGTTCTAACCACAATTTAAATATGTAAAAAACTTTATCGGATTCTTAGGAGTGACCGATGACTGCACAAATTATAGACGGCAAACAAGTGGCCGCAGATATGCGGGCGGAACTGAAGGAAGAAGTGGCCAGGCTAAAAGAAAAGGGTATCGTTCCCGGGCTTGGAGTTATCCTGGTAGGTGAAGACCCCGCCTCGCAGTCTTATGTTAGGGCGAAAGAGCGTGCCTGCGAAGATATTGGAATTTATTCCGACAATAACCGCCTGTTAAGCCAAACATCACAGGAGGAACTGATGGCTTTGGTTGAGAAGATGAACAAGGACCCGAAAATCAACGGCATTCTCGTTCAGTTGCCCTTGCCGAAGGGCCTTAATGAGGCCGAGGTTCTGCTTGCAATTGACCCTGCCAAAGATGTTGATGGATTTCATCCTGTAAATGTGGGCAAAATGGTGGTAGGTGAAAAGGCGTTTCTGCCCTGCACGCCGCACGGTGTTATCCAGCTATTGAAACGCAGCGGCGTAACTATTGAAGGAGCTGAGGTTGTAATCGTCGGACGAAGCAATATAGTCGGCAAACCTCTGGCAAATATGCTTATCCAGAAAAAGCCCAACGCCAATGCGACCGTAACCGTCTGCCATACCCGCACCAAAGACCTTGCTTATCACACAAAGCGGGCGGATATTGTCATCGCCGCTGCTGGTCGCCCGAATACCGTTACGGCCGATATGATTAAAGAAGGCGTGGTGGTAATCGATGTTGGAGTCAACCGTGTCGAGGATGCAACAAAGAAAAGGGGGTATCGTCTTGTCGGCGATGTGGATTTCGAGGCCGTGAAGGAAAAAGCCTCCTTCATTACCCCCGTCCCGGGCGGTGTAGGTCCAATGACAATAACTATGCTGCTTTACAATACTGTGGAATCCGCCAAAAAAGCCGCCGGCATTGAAGTCGAATAATAACAGATTTCTACTATTGGCTTTGTTTGGCTTTGTTTGGCTTTGTTTTGGGTTTGATAGGCATTGAAATTGGCTTTAATTGGGATTGTTTTGGCTTTGTTTGTCAGAATTCACCAAATGTCCTGTTACTCTTATTTACTTGTCACAAAAGAGCTTAAGTTAATTTTGGCCTACTTGACTTTG
>JABMRO010000072.1 GCA_013202635.1 Planctomycetota bacterium | reverse complement strand
TTATTACCGAGCAGAATATTCATACGCTTGATGTGATGAGCTGGATTATGGACGCAGAGCCTGTTTATGCGGTCGGGACGGGCGGCCGGAAGGTTCGACCTGTCGGAACATGTAACGACCACTTTGCTCTTATGTTTGAGTATCCCAACAAAATTGGTATCACATTCAGCTCAAGGCAAATGGAGGGTCACGGCACACAGCCTGATGGTATCAGGAACCGTATGTTCGGTTCGAAGGGTGTGCTCGAAACAGCGTACGGCGATTGGGTGAGAATTCGCGGAGAGAACTTCTACCGTGGCGGAAGAAGCCCCGGTATTTATCAGGAAGGCGCCGTAACGAACATCAAGACTTTCTATGACAGTATTGTCCAGGGTAAATATGATAATCCGACGGTTGCACCGAGTGTTCGCAGTAATCTCGTGACGATTCTTGGCCGGACCGCAGCTTATACGGGACGCAAGGTAACGTGGAAGCGGCTTCTTAAGAATCCGGAGAAGCTTGATGCCAACCTGAAAGGTTTGAAAGCATAGAAATACCGAATATTCAAATCCAGATGTGGTTTTTTATGGATGGCTGAGCAGGTGTTTATGGAGATATGGAAATGGAACAACCAGGAATAACTCGACGGCGTATGCTGGTCAATGGTGCGAAGGCCCTGGCGGGTCTTTCTGTGGCTGCTTCGTGCAGGCCATATGCCCAGGAGAGAAAAGAGAAGCCTTGCGGTTTCAAGCTCGCGGTATGTGACTGGACGATAGGAAATAGGGCGAACCCGGCCTCTCTGGAGGCGGCCAAGAAGATAGGGCTTGACGGCGTGCAGGTGGATTTCGGCAGGGCCGAAGATGACCTTCCATTGTTCGATGCTGATTTGCAGAGGCGGTTTCTCGATGAAGTGATCAGGCAGGATATGGAGATTGCGTCGTTGGCGATGGGTGTGCTCAATAACATTCCTTACAAGAGCGACCCGCGCGCCGAGCGGTGGGTTGCCGATGGTATCGATGTGTGCAAAGCACTGGGTGTTAACGTTGTTTTGTTGGCGTTTTTTGGCAATGGTGATTTGAAGGACGATAAAAAGGGTACCGACGTTGTTGTCGAGCGGCTCAAACGAGTGGCTCCGAAAGCGGAAAAGGCCGGGGTGTATCTTGCTATAGAATCGTGGCTCAGCGCCGCCCAGCATATGGATATTATCGAGCGGGTCGGATCGAAAAATGTTAAGGTATATTACGATGTGGCGAACTCCCATAAAGCGGGCTATGACATTTATTCAGAGATACGCCAGCTTGGCAAACATATTTGCGAGTTTCACGCCAAGGATTACGACGATTTGTATGGCAAAGGCTCGATTGATTTTGTAAGGGTGCGCGAGGCGATGGATGATATCGGTTATCGCGGGTGGTTCGTGATGGAAGGGACAAAGATGCCGCTGGGTGTAGAGGAAAGCTGCCGGTATGATGCTGAATACCTGCGGGGTATCTTTCCGCCCATCGTATAAATGCGACATTGGGACGGCTTAGGGGCCGTACACAACGAAAGGGTAGATTATGAAATCGAGATATAAACTTATAGTTTTGTTGCTGGTTCTTGTCGCGGGGCGGTTTGCGGTCGGGACGCCGCTGGATGATTATGTTAAAGCGCCGGATGACAACTACAGCTACAGTGTCGTGAACACCATCAAGGGTGAAGGTTACACGGCCTATGTTCTGGATATGACCTCGCAGTCGTGGCGAAGCAGGGATGAGGTGGACAGGACCCTCTGGAAGCACTGGCTGACGATAGTAATGCCGGACCAGGTGGCCTCCAATAAGGCACTGCTGTGGATAACGGGCGGAAGTAATGGAAGCCCTGCCCCGAGTAAGGCGGATTCTATGGTGGCGGGTATGGCGCTGAAGAGCAGAACGGTCACAGCGGAGCTTAGAATGGTGCCGAACGAGCCGCTGGTATTTCCGGATGGCGGCGGGGCACGGTCTGAAGATGGGATAATCGCTTACACGTTCGATAAATATATGAGCACAGGCGATAGTACATGGCCGCTTCTTTTGCCGATGGTCAAAAGTGCCGTGCGGGCGATGGACACGGTTCATAGTCATATCTCGTCTGTTACCAATAATAAGCTTCATATACATGAGTTTGTGGTTTCCGGAGGTTCCAAGCGCGGCTGGACAACGTGGCTGACGGCGGCGGTAGATAAGCGGGTCATCGCGATTATTCCTGCGGTCATTGACGTATTGAATATGGCCGAGCAGATGAGACACCATTTCAGCGCATACGGTTTCTATTCCGAGGCCATCAAGGATTACCAGGACCTGGATGTTTTCAGCAGGCTCGATACGCCGGGTGGTACGAAACTGAGGACATTTATCGACCCATATAACTATCGCGATAGATATACGATTCCCAAGTTTCTGATAAATTCGAGCGGCGATCAGTTCTTCGTGTCGGATTCGGCTCAGTTTTATTTTCATGATCTTATAGGCCCGAAATATCTTCGGTATGTTCCCAATACCGACCACGGTCTCGGCGGCTCGGATGCGATTGAGAGTATGCTGGCATTTTATGCGTCCATACTGAGAGGTTCTCCTTTGCCGGAGTTTAGCTGGAAGGTGCGGGACGACTGTGCGATTGAGGTCAATACGAAGACAAAGCCGAAGGTCGTAAAATTGTGGCAGGCGACGAATGCCGATGCGCGTGACTTTCGGCTTGAGACTATCGGGAAGGCGTGGAAGAGTACGGACATTGGTTCTCGCGGCAGGGGCAGGGGGACGTATCTGGCAAAGGTCCCTGAGCCGAGCAAAGGCTGGACGGCGTTTTTTGTCGAGCTTACCTTTGACAGCGGAATAGGTATTCCGTATAAGTTCACAACGCAGATAAAGGTTGTTCCGGAGACTTTGCCGTTTGCCGCCAAGGACAAGGAGGTATCGAAGGCGACTGGGGGTGCGGTATCGATTACAAAGCCGTCTGCTGAGAAGGTATTGTACGCAGAGCTTACGCCGGCTGAGTTTCGTGAGCGAGTTGCGACAGCACCGATGGCATATCTGCCGCTTGGCACATTGGAATGGCACGGAGAGCATTTGCCTATCGGCTCGGACGGGTTGCAGTCGTATGGATTTTTTATTAGGGTTGCGCAGCGAGCCGGGGGGATTGTTCTGCCGATGCTGTTTTTGGGGCCGGACAGGATGGAAGAGGTTGGCGGAAAAGAGTTGTATGGGATGGATACTCTCGGCGAAGGTATGTCGGAGGACAAACGATATAAGAACCAGCAGCTTGCGGGCAGTGCGTACTGGGTGCCGGAGGAGACTTTCAGGACGATTATCGAGGCGACGCTCAAGCAGCTTAAGCGGGCGGGCTTTCGTATTGTGGTCGCGCACGGGCACGGGCCGTCGACCGGCTTTTTTAGAAATAACATAGCCGACTGGAGGCAGAAGTTCGGGCTTGAGACGTTCGTATGCTGGGGCAGTGAGTACGATAAGCAGGGGATGGGTATCATGGTGGACCATGCGGCGATGAATGAGACTTCGCTTGTGATGGCGCTTAGGCCGGAACTGGTGCAGATGGACAGGTTGTCCAAAGACCGCTGGCCGGTCGGGGTCGGCGGCAAGGACCCGCGCAAATTTGCCAGTCCTGAGCTTGGCCGGCAGATTCTTGAGGTCCAGACGCAGAGGATGGCGAAAATACTGAAGGAAGCGCTGGCCAAACTGGATAAGTAACTTTTATTCATCTTTTCGATTTTAATAGCCATGGGCCAGACAGGAGAGGTAATTTAGTTTTGAGTGTTAAGTTTTGAGTTTTGAGTTAGATTTGAGATTGCCGCCCATTCGACTGCGCTTTCTGCTCCAAAGATTCCAAAATTGGGTTTGTTTTGGCTTTGTTTTTTTATAGCCCTTAGCCGCGTTTTCTTCATAATTCATTTTTATAACATTATTTATGTTCATTTTCAGCCTTTGGCAAATTGGGTTTGAATTGGCTTTGTT
>JABMRO010000071.1 GCA_013202635.1 Planctomycetota bacterium | reverse complement strand
ATGAGATATGGCTGTCATCTGATCAGAAGGGATATTCAGTTTTGCGGCTCATTTGAGCAGAATATGTAAATCTACTCGGCATAATCCGAGTGTCGGCATGTTTGATATGTATGAGGATTTTGTGGATTGTCAAACGATGTGACGATGTGAAGGGATTTGTGGTTCTGCCTCGGCGATGGGTGGTCGAACGAACTTTCTCGTAGCTGGGTAAGTACCGCCGTTTGAGCAAGGACTATGAGTCTTTGACAGACAGCAGTGAAACGATGGTTCAGATTGCTATGATTAATCTTATGATTCATAGGTTGAAACCAGGATGATTGAACTTTTCATACACTTTCTTAGAGGTAGAGATTACAGATTATCATTGAGGTGAAAAAAATGGGAAAGAGCAAGATTCCTCCTTTACATCCCGGTGAGGTGCTTTTCGAAGAATTCTTAAAGCCTTTGAACATAAGCCAGAATCAGCTTGGCCGATGTTTGGGAGTGTCTCCTCGAAGAATAAATGAGATCATTCACGGCAAAAGAAGCGTAACGGCGGACACGGCACTTCGTTTAGCTTGCTATTTTGGCAATTCGCCGCAGTTTTGGCTGGGTCTTCAAATGGATTATGATTTGGATGTAGAGACAGACAGGCTTTCACATAGTATAAAAAGAGAAGTGAAAAAGCTGGTCTATACATAGAAGCGGTTTCAAAACTCAATTTCCACTACGAACGGCTGCAATTTCCTCTCACAGCGTTGTCGGCACAAAATTCGTCCTCGACGTAGCTTTGGCTACGCCTGTGGCGATTTTGAACCTCCGCCTTGCGAGAGAAAATTTCGCTCGTTCTCGTGACGAAAGCAGTTTTGAAACCGCTTCTAGTCAAACGAGCAAACCGATGAAATACCTGGTTATAATCGAAGAGACAAGGAACGGCTTTTCAGCTTTTTCTCCTGTTCAGACGATTATATCCGGTTTGTGGTCAGGTACTCCATAGCGATTTGTGTATCGCTGAAGTCGAACTTCTGCTTTCCGATTATCTGGTATGTTTCGTGGCCTTTGCCTGCTATTAGGACGATATCATTTTTGCCGGCGGTTCTTATGGCTGAGGCAATGGCTTTTTTTCTGTCCGGCTCAATTATTATCGTATTGCGTATTGCGTATTGCGTATTGCGGCTATTTTTTGTACGACCAATTGTATCCTCCACAGGATAATTTTCGAAGCCGGTGATTATGTCTTTTATGATTTCGTCAGGATTTTCGGTTCGCGGATTGTCGCTGGTAACGATTATAAAATCAGCTAATCGTTCAGCTACTCTGGCCATACGCGGGCGCTTGGTTCTGTCTCTGTCTCCGCCGCAGCCGAAAACGACTATTAACTTACCCTTGCACAGCGGTTTTAGTGTCGAGAGGACGTTTTTCAGGGCGTCGTCGGTGTGCGCGTAATCGACCAGCACCGAAAAATCGCAGGCGAATTCGATTTTTTCCAATCGGCCCGGTATCGTATTCAAAGCTGATAAACCGGCCGCTGTCGTTTCCAAATCAAGCCCGGCGGCAAGGCATAAGCCGGCGGCCGCCAGGCAGTTGCTGACATTATAAAGACCAAGCAACGGTGTTTTTACAATAGCAGATTGGCCGGCGTATTCCATCTTGAAAACCGTTCCGCCGGTATCCATAGATTCTATACGGGCGATGATGTCCGCCGGCTCGTCAATAGCGTACCATAGTATTTTAGCATCTGTCTTCTTTGTGATTGAATTGGAATGCGGCGATTGTTTATTCAATACCGCCGCGGCATCGGGTGAAAGAGCGGAAAAAAGTATGGTCTTTGCAGCTAAATAATCTTCTTCGGTCTTATGATAGTCCAGATGGTCACCGGCCATGTTTGTGAAAGCAGCGGCTTTGAAGTTAATGCCCGCCAGGCGGTTTTGCGAAAGCGCATGGCTGCTTGCTTCGATGACCATATACTTTGCGCCGTTTTTTAGCATTTGCTCCTGTCCGGCGGCGATTGTCATACAGTCGGGCGTTGTCAGGGTGGCCTCGCTACTGTTGCCAGAGCAGGTGTCGTAAATGACGGTACCAAGTAAACCGCACTTTTGGCCCGCTTGTTGGATGCAGGAGTGTACCAGAAAGGCGACGGTGGTCTTTCCGTTTGTGCCGGTGACTGCGAGATTGGTTAGCCGGCAAGCGGGGTTGCCCCTGAGAGTTTGTGCGAGGAGAGCTGCTGCCTGGGTGGAATCGTCAACTACTATAAGCTCGTATTGCGTATTGCGTATTGCGTATTGCGTATTTTGCTGGCAAACGATATATTCGGCGCCGTTGGCAAGTGCCTGGTCAATAAAATCGTGTCCGTCGCAGGCGGTGCCTTTGACGGCCACAAAGATATCACCGTTTCTGACGGTGCGAGAATCAACACAAATATTCCGAGGATTGTCTGAAGAAACCAGGTTTAGCAATTCGTTAAAATTCATAACTTTGTGCAGAAAATTTTTTCCTTTTTATTTTAATCGAAAGCACAGGTAATTCAACCTTGGTGTGCCTGCTGCCGGAATAAAAAAGTGGTTTGTGGTGATATCAGTTGCTCGTGCCTGATTATTTGCGACTATACCGGAATTATTATGGTGAGAAATTGTCTTTACGGGTTATAATCTGGGCTTGAACTTTCGAGAACGCAGGGTGTATTGGAATCGTTGGCATTTACCGGAGAAATAGCCGGTTAATGTATCCGCATGTATTTGAGAAGGGAAATTTGATTATGAAGGATAAGTGTCTTCTTGGGATTTGTTTTTTATTGGTTGTTATAAACGCAGTGGGTGGTTGTCGTAAGAAATCATCTTCTTCGTCGCAGCAGTCCGTAGAGCAGACAAAAGTATCAAATCAAGCCGGGATGGAACAGACCGCCTTAGATAAATCCGCAACAGAAAAGCTGTTGGCACAGGAATCCGTATCGGCCATTGATGTGTCCGAAGCCCGGCCGGAGGAGACCGAATACTTTGCCCTTTTTATGGAGGGCAAAAAGGTCGGCTACGCTATCCAAAGCCGTGATGTTGAAGGGAATAAAGTTACGACCTCTGTGGAGCTTAAGATTACTCTGAGCCGGACAGGAATTCCGGTTAGCGTCCAGACCCAGGCAATCACTTTCGAAACTATCGACGGCAAACCTCTCGGTTTCGAACTTGAACAGGCAATGGGGATAATGTCGACTAAAACGACAGCTACAATCGACGAGCAGGGCAAGGTAAAAGTAAAGACAGGCCAACAGGAAGTAGAATTTGATTGGCCGGATGGAGCTGTAATGTCCGAGGGGATGCGACTGCTGCTTTTAGAACGCGGCCTTAAGGAAGGAGCCATATACAACGTAAAGTTTTTTGATCCGAGTATGATGCAGGTTGTCGATGTCGAGATTAAGGTGGGTTCAAAGCAAAATGTTGACCTGCTTGGCCGTGTGGTTGCGTTAATAGAAGTTAAGAGCACAATAAGTTTAGCGCAAATAGGTCCGATGATGAGCACTGAATATTATGACGATGAGCTTCGGCTTCAAAAAAGCATTATGCCTGTTATGGGTATGACCATTGAGCAGGTAGCCTGCAGCAGGGAATTCGCACTCGGAGAAAACGATGTCCTTGAGGTGGTTGACAAGATGTTTATGGCCAGTCCTGAGCCGTTAGGTAATGTTGGCTCAGTCAAGTCGATTACTTATCACCTGAGCCCGACACAGGAAGAGGCTGATTTGAACATACCTTCAAACGACAATCAGAGAGTACAGCGACTGAATAATGGTAAATTAATCTTAACGGTCGAGCCTGTTGTCGCGCCGAAGGGGGTGAGCTTTCCTTATAAGGGCAGCGCCCCGGAGGCACTCGAAGCCCTTAAGCCGTCAAGATATGTCGAGAGCGATCAAAAAGTTATAATTGACCTTGCACGGCGGGCGGTGGGTCGTACCGGCGATGCTGCCGAGGCCGTCAGAAAGATTGAAGCATTTGTGGCGGACTATGTCGAGGACAAGAACCTTTCTGTTGGATATGCCTCGGCGGTCGAGGTTGCCTCAAGCAGGCAGGGTGACTGTACGGAACATGCCGTACTGACTGCGGCACTGTGCAGAGCTGTCGGGATTCCGTCCCAGGTCGTAACGGGGCTGGCATACGTAGAGGAGTGGAGTACGGTGGTGAACGGATTCGGCGGTCATGCCTGGGCACAGGCGTATGTCGGTGACAAGTGGGTAGGTATAGATGCAGCATTCATGGGTACCGGCAGGGGCGGTTATGATGCGGGCCATATAGCACTGGCGGCAGGCAGTGGAAATCCTGAGGATTTTCTCAACTTACTCGGCACGATGGGGCAGTTCAAGATTGACAGGGTGGAAGTCAAAAAAAGATAACTAATGACGATAGCTCTTATTCGAACTGGATGTCGGTGAGGATGAATTCGACGTTGGTGTTTCCATTGTAGGTATTGAGCTGCGGCTGATAGGCGACGTTGAAGAATTCGTTTTCGAGCAGCTTTTTTTCCAGTTTTCCGAACCTGAAACCGATACACCGCACGGCATTTGTATTATCGGTTATCGCAAGCTGAAGATGCTCGCGTCCCGAGCCGACTCTTCTCGGCGGAGAGGCCAGACGGACCCCTTTTGTTGCGAAAACAGGCTTGGGATTACCCTGCCCGAACGGGCCGAGCATTTGCAGCTCGCTAACCATTTCTGCTCGGAACTCAGCCAATGGAGCCACCGCATCGATGTGAAGTTTGGCGGACACGTCGTTTTCGTTCAGGTTTTGTTTTGCATAGGCTTCGAAATCCGCTGTGAACAAGTCTATTTTTTCGGTTTCGATGGTTACGCCGGCAGCCATTTTGTGACCGCCGAAGCGGATCAGGTGCTGTGAGCAGGCTTCGAT
>JABMRO010000070.1 GCA_013202635.1 Planctomycetota bacterium | reverse complement strand
GCGGGCAAAGTACGAACGAACAGTCCAGTTGTCATCGCCTCTGTCAGTCCACCCAGCCGCAATCGGAACCTGATGAGACGCTGCCGTCCTTGTAATAGCGCCACTTGAGCGTGTGATTACCGGAACCAATTAAAGTATCTGTCTTCTTCTGCCAGTCAACATTTCCGCTAATCTGAGCCTTAGGTTGCCCGTCAATTAAGAATTTCAGATAGTCATAGCCCGATTCGGACGAGACTTTCCAGTAGAACGCCGTCGCCTCGCTTTCCGAGGCGTTAGACAGTGATCTGAGTTTCTCCAGAGGCGGAGATGGAATCTGGTACGCCGGGGGTGGCCAGTGCGATGACTACTACTATGAAGATGACTCGGCCCACAGTTATGACATCGACCACAGCGAGGAAGCCTGGATGGAGACGGTTGTGGAGTCCGATGGACAGGATACCGTCGCGTTCTACTGGAAGGTCTCGTCCGATGACTATGATTACTTACAGTTTCTTGTTGATGATGATGTTAAGTACCAGATCAGCGGAGAAGTGGACTGGCAGAAGAAGACGTATGATGTGAACAATACCAACTCTCACGCGCTGAAATGGCGTTTTGTCAGGAACGGTAGCGGGGATGGTGGTGACGATTGCGGCTGGGTGGACTTCGTCCAGTGGACGGGCCCGAGTCCGGCCCAGGACCCGGAAAACTGGGATACTACCACCTACAAATATGACACGGGCGGCAGGCGTATCGAAAAGAAGGTCGATAATTACACTACCAGATACGTCTATGACGGTGGTAACGTTATCGCTGAATACGACGGCAATAACAACCTCACGAGCAAATACATCCACGGTCCGTGCGTTGATGAGCTGGTCTGTATGATAGACGTAGCAGATAGTAACGCGGTCTATTACTATCATTACAATGCTCTGGGCTCTGTTGTGGCCTTAAGTGATTCGTCCGGCGATAGCTGCCAGAGCTACGAGTACAGCATCTATGGCCAGGTGGCGGCCGAAGACCCCAACTTCATTGCCAATCCCTACCTGTTCACAGGCCGAAGGTTCGATTACGAAACAGGTCTTTACTACTACCGTGCAAGATACTATAATCCGTACATCGGCCGGTTCCTGCAGACAGACCCAATCGGCTATGGTGATGGTATGAATTGGTACTCTTATTGTCAGAATAATCCGCAAAATTTTGTAGATCCTACAGGTGCAATAGTGTGGTCGATGCCCGACTTCGAAACGGGATTCATATTGTCGATAGATACCAAGTTTCCACATATCCCCCTTCCTCCAGTAGATTTTCCACCAATACCCTTTTTGCCTTGGACACAAGCGCAGTTCTTCTGGCATTACGAACACGGAAATGGCTTACCTGTCGATATCTTTACTCCAGGAGTAGGTCTGGGTGAGAAATTCAAGAATAGTGCTGAGGTTACAGACGATGTGATAAGGTTCAAAGACGACATCATGAAGGAGGTGAGAAGCCAATTTGAAGCTCTGCTTGAGGATCCACTCAAATACCCAGGGTACATCTCCATAGATGAGGAACAAAAAGGTACATACGATTTCACGAGTTTTGATTACGCATTGGATCTCTTCGTATTCGGAGGCGGCTCCTTTACGATGAAAGCGTCCGGAAGCATCAACCAATACGGGGAGTATTTCGTGACTTTGGAATTTACCATTTTTGATGCCTTCGCTGATGTTCTTGATCCTATGAATAAAATCGATGACAAATATGGGTGGCTGGACTTTGATGGTTGCCTTCCATATTGGTTAACTGGATCTTGGACGGAACAATTATATGGAAGGTTGGAAAAAAAGGACTAATATAGAATATTGGAGAAAAAGATGCAAAAACGTAAACGTAACATCCTGGTTGTTGTGCTCATAATTATAGTTTCGCCATTCGCGATGTTGTTAACAGCAAAGATCATACTCGATCAGCCCTTTATCCTTCCGCCGCCGTCACCTCCTTCTTTCTTTCGAAAAGTGGTCCTAAAACCTATTCCGGAATCCGTAAAGAATATAAAATTCGATAGATACAGAAGATTTAGTGAACACAGATGGATTCTGCGTTTTGATCTTAGTAAATCGGACCTGCCTTTGATTATTGATTCAGGCCCATTTATGGAGGTTCCATTTTTCGAATATAATGAGAAGTATGGAGTAATCACATTTGGCGAGAGTAGGCATAAAAGAGACACTGTGCCATTATATTCGCCCGTTGACAAATGGTCACCGCCTGACTGGTTTCAGTTGGGACAGTGGGAAAATCCTAAGGTATATATGATGGAACAAAAGAGCTTCGAAGGAGTTCGAATGCTGGTGTATAATGAAGAGCTTAGCGAGGCATATTTTGTTGACTGGCAATGGAGGAACTGAGAGTGAAAGGCTATTTCCTTTGAGGAACTTTAAATACTTAAATACTAGAAATACTAGGAAATACTAGGGACGCACCCAATCCTGTTCGGCACAAGGATTGCAGTGTGATTTGTAGGGGGATAATTGCCCAAAAACTTTTTTGTAAATTACCTATTTTAAACTTGCGCGATGTTCACACTCCTGCTTAAATGCCTTTTATGAGTAAAAAAAGGCATAAAATAAAAGAAAGCGAACTCCAGGGCTTCAAATATTTCAAAGCTATCTAAGGGATGCTGGTGAGCTTGCATCAAGCCGGTTGTCAACGCGACCGGGCCGGCAACCGAAAGCTGCACAT
>JABMRO010000831.1 GCA_013202635.1 Planctomycetota bacterium | reverse complement strand
GCACCCTCGGTAGTAAAGCTCCAGACATTGCCTTTATACGTATTAATTGCATCAAACTCATCCACGCGCCAGTAGTAAGTCGTGGCCATTTTAAGCGGGCCGGGAGTATAGCTCAAAGTTCCCTGAGGAAGACCGCCGGTTGCATTGCTGACATCGTCAAAATTATCGCCAAAATATATGGTATGCAATTTAGAACCGAAACCTCCCGTCCAGCTAAGTTGCACATCGGGATCTACAGACTCGGCACCATTAGCCGGATTCGAGAAGTAAGCAGTCTTAGGAGGAATACTAAAGCTCCAGACGGGACCTTTCCAAGGGCTGTTCGGCTCGGCGTCATTGACTTCGTCAATCCGCCAGTAGTAAGTCGTGCCCGGAACAAGACCATCCGGATAAGCAAATCCGGGAAAGCCCACAACAAAGAACGTGTCGGTCTGGTTGCCCTGAAATGTGCTTTCGGCTCCGGCGTTGACATCTTCAATATTTTCACCCAAAAACACATCGTGCGAAACTGCATAAGCTCCCGGGACCCAGCCAAGATTCACCCATGTATCAGGATACATGGCACCATCAGCGGGGCTCGGTTCACTGGCTTTTGAACAGGCCGCCAGTTTTTTTATCTCGACTTCCGTCAGCACATGATCCCAATAGCCCACCTCATCAATCACACCGTCAATCCATAAATCGTAGCCCGGGTCCAACCATACACCTATGGCGAACCTTTCCGGGTAATTGCCGCTCACCGCACTGATCCACCTTATGGGGCCGGCTACGTTCTCGGGGCCCGTAACCAGTGCACCATCCACAAAGATGCTCACGTTTGTCCCGTCATACGTGGCAGCAAGGTGATACCAGGTGTTCGTCTGGTAGATATTCGGGGTTTCGACATAGTTCATTCCGCTCTCAGTTCGTATAGCCAGGCCGAAGTCCTGTTCGTTCTCGCCTACCCAGCCCCAGTTGTATAAGAAGAATCCGCACTCATTGTCGCCGGTATCCATGCCATTGCCGATAAAGCTGCTGAAATATGCAAAGTTATCGAGTTTTGTCCAGCAGGAAACAGTAAAGGTCTCAGGCATCAGCACTTCAGGATATGTGCCGGGTCCGGTTCCAATCCTTTCCGCGCAAAGTACGTAGTCGTCAACGCCGTCAAAATCCAGAGCCGAGCCTGATTTTCCTCCTGTCCATGTTGCTCCTATAAGTACCCCATCATTGCCATATCCTGATGAATCTACAGCACTTGCTCCACTATTCTCATCAAACTTCCAGTAACCAATGAGATTCGCCGAAACATCACTGACCACAGTCACAACTACAACAAGAGATACTAAATAAATCAATTTATTAGACATAAAAGTCCTCCTTCATAATATTAAGATGCATATTGAAATGTAGAAAATCTTGACCGCGAAGCATAAAGCTCTCATTCCAGCTCTGTGCCTCGCATAATATCTCCTCCTCTTTTGGAAACTGTAAGAATTTTACCTGCTGGATAACCTCAAAGCCAAAAACGATCGACCGCACAGGCACAAACTTCACTAAAATTATCTATAACATATTATGCAACATTTTTCAACACATTCTAACAAAAGCGACACTAAAAAGTTTGAGCAAATACAAGTAATTACGTTTTTAATTTACCGCTTATTAAGTAAGCGTTTGCGGCCACCTGTATTTAGCACATTTTGTCATTTCAAAGAACAAAGTAATATAGTAATAGAAAAAAGCTCATTTTAACAATGGCTCATTTCCTATGCTTACACTCTTGCTAATATAAGCACTTACGCAATTTTTTTCAAAAGAGTCTTAATAACTAAATGTCTATATACATACACCCATCCCCTGCCCTCCTGATGGCATTTTATCCTGCCTCATATTCCCATATTGCCCATATCTACATGTTGTCGCCTTATATTTTTTGTACCGCGCCCCCTGTTTTCACCATTTTTGAGATATAATGGCATATTATTCACAATAAATCCCATGATAATCTTTTTTTTTCTGTAAAGATATCTATTGGTACTGATAAAACGGTTAAATGTGCATCTAATTCCGTCTGAATAACTAAATGTCCAAACTATAATTTATTTGCCAAAAAGGTTTTATTGTCGTATAATAAAGTGGATTTGAAACGAAAGTAGTTATAGGAAGAACTCTGATGGGAAAAATGAAAGAAGCACAAAAGCTCCCTCCCGTAGAGCAATTAAGAGGAAGAACACTCGGCAGAATTCTAATTAAAATGGGTGTTCTGAGCAGGAATAAAGTTCATGAATGCCTGAAAATCCAGAGTCAACGGCAAGGCGTGCAAATAGGTCAGATTTTCCTTGAACTTGGACTGGTCGATGATTTCCAACTGCAAATGGCACTTGCCGCCCAACGCGGAATGGAATATGTAAGTCTGGATGGCGTTGACATTCCTCCCGATGTGGTCGAGAAGGTGCCGGCCCAAATGGCCAAGACGTACCACATTGTACCAATCGAATATAACCAGCAAAAAAACGAATTGATTGTTGCCCTTGACAGCCCCGATAACTTCAGAGCCACCGACGATCTAAGCACACTGATGGGCTTCAAGGTTACTGCGAAGATAACCGACCGTGATGCGCTGGAAAATACTTTGACCAAATATTACGAAACACAAGACGAAAACATCAACGAGTTAATAGATGAAATACAGGGTGATAGTTTTCTTGCGGAATTCGAGGGCAGAAACCAAAGTATCGACCTGGATGAATTGAAGGAATTATCCGAGTCAAACCCTGTCAAAAAACTGCTGAACCTTGTTTTACTGCAGGCGATTCGAGACAAAGCCTCGGACATTCATTTTGAGCCGTTTGAAAATGAGTACAAGATGCGTTACCGCATCGATGGTGTGCTTTATGAAATGATTCCACCACCAAAATATATTGCCGCGGCTCTCAGCTCACGTATCAAGG
>JABMRO010000830.1 GCA_013202635.1 Planctomycetota bacterium | reverse complement strand
TTGCCTGAGCCGCTGGGACCCATAATGGCCAAATATTCACCTTTTTTGATGGTCAAATTGATATCGCGCAAGACCCGCAGCTCCACTGTTCCAAGCTGGTAATTCTTACACAACTGGTTCATCTTTAATATTGCAGTATCATCATCGAAATTAACGGTTTTGTCCACGTTCAGCATTGCCTTGTCCTTGTCCTTGTCTCGTACCGCTTCCACCTTGTCTCATCTTATTACGCATACTCTGCATACTCTTCATAAGTTCCGCTTTAAACTTTGCCGGGTCACTCTTCCGCAATTCCTCCAGCTCTTTGGCCTTAGCCGGGTCGAACTGTTTCATACCACTCAGTATCTTATCAGTCATTTCGTCCGTTAGCTGAAACTGTCCACCCTGAGCTTGTCCGCCATCCTGCTGCCGCGAGGGTCTTTCGCCCTGAGGCCCGCCGCCACGAGGTTGTCTGTCACCCTGCTGCCGCGAGGGTCTTTCACCCTGTGCCCCGTCGCCGCCCCGAGGTTGCCTTTCACCCCGTGGTTGGCTGCCACCCTGCTCTTGCGAGGGTCCTCTCTCACGAGCCGGGCCATCAGCCTGATCCTGCTCCGGCTTTTTCTTATCGTATAAATTACCTGAGGCACCTGTTTCAGTTACCAACGGCGGATTCAATAAAACTTCATCACCGACTTCCAAACCTTCGATAATCTGTACGAATGTATCGTTAAAGGCACCCGTTTGCACCTCGCGAGGTTCTGAACCTTTCGACGTCAAACAATAGCACACTTTTTTACCATCGCGTCTTGCGACAACCTGAATAGGTACAATTAAAACATCTTCCAACTGCTCAACAAGAATGTCAACCTTGGTTGACATTCCGGGTTTGAGATAATCATGAAATCCTTCTATGGTCACCTGCGTCTTGTAAACCTTCATATCTGGACTAAGAAAACCACGCTGCGGATCCGGTAGAGGCGCAACCTTGAGCACTTCTCCCGTAAATGATTGGTCCGGAAAAGCATCTACAACGATTTTTGCCCTCTGACCGGGACGCACTTTATCGACCGCTGACTCGTGCACATCTATTTCAGCGATCATTTGTGTTAGATTAGGCAGTTCTATAATCTTTTGTCGCTGATAAACCGTCCCTCCTTCTTCAATCACCCTGGTTCGTCCTCGCATAAAATCACCGCTCGAACCATAAACTACCAGACCCGGAGCAGGCGCCTTAATTACACATGCATCAATCTGTTCTTTTAATTTTGCCAGCCGGTCTCGTCTAAGCCGCCAGGTTGATTCTGCACCTCTTAACTTGGCCTGAGCTTGTGCAAGCTTTGAGCGGTTCTGGGCATGAGTACGCGCCAGTTGACGCCCTGCTTCATGATAATCGCTTAGAAACTTCTCTGATTCTTTTTGAAAATCATAAAGCTTATACAATACCAGATCTTCTTCGGACGATTTCTTTTGAATCCTTCTACTTCTCACGTCCAGTTCGGCGCCTTTTAACTCAAGCTCAGATGCGTAATTTGCATCGTAAAGCTTTTGTGTGCCTTCCAAAATGTCAACCATTTTTTCTAAGTTGCCCGTAGCAAGAATAATAGAATCCTGGAAATTATTCAATTGCTGCGAAGCCGCTCCGCCCAAACTGTTGGGATCGTTGGGGTCGTAATCGTCAAGGAGCGATACCATATCAAAACTTGCATTCGGATCTTCACCTACGGCATCAATCACCTTCTCTGCAACGCTCTCACCCAGGTATTTCTTAAAGTCCAGCAAGGCAAACTTTACCGCCAGTTCAGCAGCCGCAGTATCACTCTCATTTTGTTTTACCTGAATATCGTACGCCTCTATTGCCTCAGTTTTAGCCGCTTCGCTACTGGCAAAATCAATTTCCCTTGTGGCTATCTGCTCTTCCAGATTTGAACTGTCCAGCTCAACAAGCACCTTACCGTTCTTTACGTCTTCTTCAGTAATAAAAATACCTTCAGGTACAATACTGATTATTGTTGACTGCCCATCGACCTTGCAATTGATATCTATGGAAGTACGGGCTTTGATGCTGCCGCTTTCAGCTACAGAAATGGTTAAATCATCCCGGCGTACAATAAATGTGCTCATGTTCGTACCTGAGCCGGCCGAGCCGGATTTCCTTATAGAACCAAGCAAAACCACTCCAGTCAGGGCAATTGCAGCAACTATCAAAATCGCCCACATCCGTTTGCTCTTGATTATAAATCCCCGCATACGACGCTGCCGATTAATCAATCCATTCTGCGTTTTATTTTTATGTTTTATCATTGTTCTTGTGCCTCCCACATTCCATCCGGTTTAATCTGTAAAATACCAACATCTCTATAAAAGCCCAATTTTGCAACTGCGTGGGCCACTAACGCACTCGTAACACTATTTTGAGCCGATAATATAGCACCCTCAGCATCCAGTAAAAGTCGCGTCTCACCTTGTCCAATACTTAATAACATCTCCTGAGTATTCTTTCGCCTTTGAGCTAAAACTAAAGCCATTTGTTTGATACGGTACTGTTCGGCTTTGGCCTTGAGATCCCGAAGTGCCGCACGCATATTCAATTCTATACTGTCCTGGTCATTCTCATATTCCCGCACCTGCTGCTCTAAAGTTATCAGTGCCTCTCGGTAAGCATTGCGTTCAGCTACCCGGCTAAAAGGCAAATCGGCTGCAAAACCAAGACTGTAAGTACCCTTTTGAAACTGCAACCTGTCAAACTTGGTTTGTGCCGGGGAGCCTACATCCGTGCCGCCGGTAAGATCCAGTTGCACACCAAGGCCCTCAGCAGCCAAAACAAGTCTCCGCTCCGCATCCTCAACCTCATCGGCCCTGTTAGCTAAATCCAGACGCCAATGCCGCGCCGTTTCAATAGCCATTTCCGTTGTATAATCGACACCGCTTATACCAATATCTTCTAATGCCACTAATTCGTTCGGATCCAATGCTATCTCTGCGTCGGTTGGTAAAGTTAACGTTACCTTGAATTGGTCAAGCGCCCCTTCATAACCCTGTTGAGCCGCCACCAATTTACTTTCCTCACTAAGCACCTGTTGGTCTGTCTCATCGACATCGGATGGGGCCTTTGAACCGGTTTCAACCTCAATTGCCAGACGCTTTTTTGATTCAACCAGCCTGTTATAACTGTTCTCCGAATTGATTACGTTGGCTCTTCTCTCTAAAATATTGTAATATTGGTCCACAATATCAACTATAAACTGTTTGCGGTAACGGTTGAATGTGCGTATCTGATACAATACATTTCTCTCAGCCTGGGTAAGGTTCTCTTGGCGGACTTTACCGGCACCGCTGCCCAGCAAAGGTATGGTCACATCACCGCTTAAAATCGTACCTAATGTAGTCCGCGGGTCGCCGGTAAGTAATCGTATCCAATCAACCGCAATACTGGCATTATATATCACTCCATCGAGAAACAATCCTCTTTTGCTTGTTTCTGTCGATGTTTGTATTGTTACATCATCTCCACCGCTCTTATTGTCTTCGTAAGTGCCATCTATAGTCCCAAACCACTTCAATGCGTAAGTATATCGTGTTCCCGTTAAACTAAGTGCCGACTGGTAAAGCGTCTCTTTTCGACTTTTATAGGTCCGGTTATATTTA
Source organism: Planctomycetota bacterium (assembly GCA_013202635.1). Taxonomy (GTDB): domain Bacteria; phylum Planctomycetota; class Phycisphaerae; order Sedimentisphaerales; family Anaerobacaceae; genus NIOZ-UU13. The sequence continues at coordinate 4,346 of JABMRO010000830.1, read as the reverse complement.
GTAGCTATGGCGACCGCCTCTGAAAGACTGATAATCCCTGATGGTGGTATTACTTTTTCAACAGGAATGTCTTCTGGCGATGTAACAGCATTGCTGTCACTTATTATATAATTTGCTTTCACGCCAAATTCGTCCTGCCATTTATCGTCGATAATCTGATAAACCTCTTTATCGGCATCGGCCTTATACTGCTCAGGACTACATCCACCCGTAAAACCAGTGATAACAACAATACCAAGCAACCAAAATAACAATGTCAGAGGCTGAAATTTTCCAAACATATTATTTTTCTCCAATAAAGTTCCTTCTTGAATATATTTATTCCGATTATGTCCATTATACAGTATAATATTAGAAAATAATATCAAAAAAACAGCTCCTCAATTGCTCCTTTTTGGGTTATTGCACCAACGCTCCATCCTGCAAGTTCCTGTAAAACCTACAATTACATCAATTTATACGCTTATATCAACAAAATCCGATACCTTAAATGTAAATAGATAGTCTGTCACCATAGAGAATAGACGCTTTTACGTGTAAAAATATTGCAAAAAAGAATCTGCAAGGCTTGTAAAAAATACATGCAGACCGACCGCTTTGCGACCCATCTATTACATTATTCATGTCTTAAAGCTACGATAGGATCTACTTTGGCGGCGTTCATGGCGGGATACAGCCCGAATAGGATGCCGATAGTCATGCTGATTAGAAGCGGCAGTAAAATTCCTTTCAAGGTTATAACAGTAATCATTCCGGAAAAGTATGTAATTAAGAGCGGGATAATAACACCGACGCCCAAACCAATGATACCCCCCATGGTCGAAAGAACTACAGTTTCAATAAGGAACTGATAGATAATCTGTTTCCGCTTGGCACCGATGGCACGCCTGATTCCAATTTCACGAGTGCGTTCTGTTACTGAGGCCAGCATGATATTCATAATCCCGATTCCACCTACGAGTAAGCTTATACCCGCGATTGAGCCTAAGACAATATTAAAAGTTCGTTTGGTAGCTTCGGCCTGCTTGAGTAAAGCCAGAGGAACGCTAACCAAATAATCCTTTTTCTTGTGAAAACGCCCCAACATCTGTTCTATACCAACCGCCGTGCCCTCAACGCTGCCCGATTCATCCACTCGGACAATGATTTGGTGCAGTTCCACCTTTTCCCGTTCGTCTCCACCCGAAGTACGCCTCGTAAATACATCGCCGAAATATATCCGCGCCACCTCAATAGAAATATAGACATCAACCTGCTGGTCAGGAATTTGAATATTTCCGGCCTGTCCGCTTTCGCTTTTGACGATGCCGACGACCTCAAACTGGTCGCCTCCGATGCGGATTGTCTGGCCTATAGTATGCTCGGTTGCCAGAATTTTGCGGGCGCCAAATTCGGTAAGAACTGCCACCGGGGCTTGCTTTTCCTCATCGGATAGCAAAAGCACTCGCCCGGCAATAACCTCACGAGGAACAAGCTCGAACCATTCAGGTGTCGTCCCAACTACCCGCAGTTCCATCGCCCTTTCACGCAGACGTGACTCCTTTCGCATCAGCTTCACCGGTGCTACCTGTCGGATATCCCCGAAGCTCTCTGCTATTCTGGTGTGATCTTCATACAAAAGCCCGTAGATACTCATGTGCGAATGAGTGGTAGTGGCCTGTTCCTCTTCCACGGACTTGACCGATGAGATGATAATATTGTTACTCCCCAGCTTGCGGATTTGCTCAAGGGCTTCTGCGCTGGCACCTTCTCCTACAGATAACATGGCCACCACACTTCCCACGCCGAAAACGACACCCAGCATAGTCAGGAACGAACGCAGCTTATGAAGCAGCAGATTCTCAACTCCAAGGCAGATATTTCTTATGAACTTAGTTTGTCTCATGCGAGCTCACTTCAATTCTATCGACTACTCCGTCAATCATATGCAGCCGGTTATCAGCATATGCCGCAATATGTTGCTCATGTGTGACCATAATGATAGTTTTGCCCTGCCGGTTCAAATTTGCCAGGACTTCCATGATTTGTTCGCCCGTTATCGAATCCAAATTCCCAGTCGGTTCGTCGGCAAAAATGACTTGTGGATCATTCGCAAGTGATCTGGCGATAGCTACCCGCTGCATTTGCCCACCGGAGAGTTCCGTTGGTCGATGGTTCAACCGGTCACCGAGCCCAACCTCATCGGCAAGCTCGCGTGCTCGACGAGCACTTTGTTCTGCATCCCATCCAAGGTAATAGAGCGGTAGCTCTATGTTACGCTGAACGGTCAACTGTGGAATCAGGTTGAAGCTCTGGAAGATGAATCCAAGATGTTTGAGCCGAAGCTCGCTAAGTGAATCGTCGTCGAGCCGACCGACGTCCTGGCCTTCGATATAATAGTGACCAGAGGTTAAGCGATCCAGACACCCAAGAATGTTCATCATAGTACTTTTTCCAGACCCGCTGGGGCCCATAATCGCCCAAAAGCTGCCCTTTTTGAAAGAGATTGTAACACCGGCCAGGGCATTGACCTCCTGCATACCCATCTGGTAAACCTTGCGTGCTTCTTCGAGCTGAACAATTTCCTGATGGTTGTTTGGAAGAACTTGTTCAGCCATCTACCGATTCCTTTCTGTTCCTTGCGGTCTTACGTCTCTTCCCTGTTTCTGGCTTTCTTCCTGTTCCTTACCGGCACCGAGTAATTGCTGCTGCATCTTCCGCCGCTCTTCCATATCCAAAGGTGTATCAGATATTCCTGTCTGTGTTCCATTTGTACCGTTGAGTTGTTCGTTTATCCGTTGCTTCAGAGCATCCAGCTCACCACTCGACTCAGCCCTCCCGCTATTAATCATCCCCGATGCTTCATCGATAGATGCGGATTTTAATGGAGGCGTCAGAAGCACAACTTCGCCCTCCTGGATTCCATCTATAATTCGAATCATCCGGTTATTATCAAGGCCGATTTTTACCTCACGTTCCTCGATAGTTCCATCTTTTACAACATATACGGCCGGCTGCCCTGCAATACGTATAACCGCCTGAATAGGAATGTACACAGCCTCCTCATACTGCTGTACGATTATCTCTACTTTGCAGCTCATTCCAGTGCGGAGATCGGGGGTGTCACCTTCCAGGTAAACCTCAGAATTATAGACCTTCAGGTCAGGATTCATCCACATACTCTGTGGATCTGGCAAGGGGGCGATGCGGCCGACACTGCCGAAAAAAGTCTTACCCGGTAGAGCATCAACTGTTATGATAGCAGGAAGACCCAAACGAACCTTCTCAAGACTCGCCTCATGAATATCCACCTCAGCCATCGTCGAAGTTGCTGTTGGAAGATATATCAGCTCCTGCCGCTCGTGGACTTCGACACCTTCGTCTAACGGCTCCTGACTATCGCGCCTGCGTCCTCTTTGAGCGCTCGTTGCATAGATTACCGTCCCTTCAGCCGGAGACAATACTTTAGCCTTACCGATCTGGTCATTGATCTTTTCCAATTTGGTTATCTGACGTGTTTTTTCAAGTTTTTTGGCCTTAAGGGCGGCCTTTGCCTGTACAACATCAGCTCTGGCCTTGCGCTGCGTCCTTTCCAGAGCCATCTTCGCCTGTTGGAAATCGCTTTCAAACTGATCAATATTTCGCTGGCGGGTGTACTCCCCCAGTAAGCGAAGCTCTTCATTTGCCAGCTCCAGGTTGTTTGTGCTACGGGTCACTGCCAGCTTGTCAGCTTGTAAGTCGGTGTTGGAGAGGTACTTTTCCTCGAATAACTTTTGCGACCACTCAAGGGTCTCTCGTGCACGCGTAAGCTCCTCTTTTCTCAACGTTATTTCGTTGTTTGCAGTTTTCAGATCCTTAGGATACTGACCATCCTTGTATTGTTGCAAATCCTGTTCGGCGAATGTTAATGTCAGCTTTGCGACATCAATATCGCTTTGTGCCTGGTTCTCCGCAACCGCCAAACTCTCGTTCGCATCTATAAAGGCGGCTTCAGCATTCTGCACACTGATTTCCTGGTCTATCAAGGCGTCTTCAAGCGTACTTGCATCCAACTCAACCAGTAAGTCACCTTCCTTGACTTTTGCACCTTCAGAAATGAGGCTAATGATGGACGTTCTTCCTTCAAGCTCGTTTTTGATGATGATACGTTCCCTCGGCTTTATTGTGCCGGACTCCAGCACACTGATGGTAAGATGTCCTCGTTTAGCGACAAAAGTCACAAGATCACTGCCGGCCTGCTCACTGCCCCTGACTACTTTGAGCCATAACACGATTATGCAGATTAGGGCAACAATTACAATCGCCCCAATAACTTTGGGAGACTTGAGGCCGAGACGACCGTTTTTTACATTATTGTTTGACATGAT
>JABMRO010000829.1 GCA_013202635.1 Planctomycetota bacterium | reverse complement strand
GTATTATATGCATTTGACAAATCACATAAAAAGATGAATTGTATAATTTGTAGGATTGCATCAGAAGAGGTTTTTGATTATATTCGTTCCGGCAATGAATGTCCCGATAGAACTTCCGATATTTGCCATAATGACGACGGCAAGCACTTTAAGAAAACGGTTTCTAAAAAATCTCTTGAAGCTGAATATGTCTTGTGAAATATTATTAATATCTTGTACCGTAGGTTTTCGTATAGTTGCTTCAACAAGGCCGGCGAGCCAGCCGCAGGCCAGAAACGGATTCATGGATGTGAAAGGAGCGACAACAAGTGCTGTTAGAATACTGAGGGGATGTCCCAGTACCAGTGCCGTAAACAGGGCTGCTAGTCCGCTGTTCCATATCACCCATACTGATATCTGCTGCAGACCAGTCTGAATGTTTAAGGCAAAGCCGTAAATAAACAGTCCGACGATAATTACAGGAATAGCCCAGCCGATAATTTTGAAAATGGGACTTCCCCGGGGTACTTCTGTAATCTTGCTAATATCCTGACTTTTAAATATTTCTTCCTTGACGCCTGGGACATGAGCGCCACCCAGAATGGCTACAACTTTCTCCCCACGAGCTTTCTTAATCTTATGCGCAAGATACTGGTCTCTCTCGCTTATCAGGACTTCGCCGATTACAGGAAATTTCTTGCGCATCTCGGAAATAACAGATTCCAGCGTTTCCTCCTTCAATAAATCATTTACGTCTTTACTGGATATTTCGATCTCTTCACCGAAAGAAAACAGCAGGCTAAAGAATAGCTTACATTTTCCCCAAAAACCCAATTTACGCCAGATACGCAGAAAGGTAACCTGAATATCACGATCCGCCAATACCAGTTCAACACCGGTTTCCTTTGCACTATCTATGCCTTGTAGCATTTCTTGACCTACGACAGTGCCTAATTGATTGGCTATTTTCTTCTGAAACGAACCTAATACTATGTTGGCTAATAGAAAGCCTACCTTTTTTGATTTGATGATCTGAACAACATCCGTGTTTTTCCATGCTTTCGGGTTCTGCAGATTTTGGTATCGTCCTTCGTCAAGTTCAATACAAATACTCTCAGGTTTTTCTTCATTGATGACTTTCCTCACGAGCTCAGCGCTTTGTTTTGAAACGTGCGCCGTGGGAATCAGGATAATCTCTTTACCCTGATATTCTAACTTGACAACATTGTCTTCCATATTTCCTACATTGGCCATAGTATCCCGATTACCAGAAAGCGGGTTTGCTGAATCTTGATCTATAGTATACGGAGGGAACTCATCTCTGTGTCTGGTACGGATGATATCTCTCTGCTATCTGTGATTCTAACACAAAAAGAATGATTTAGCTTCATGCTTAATTTTGTTTCAATGGCTGTTGGAAACTCTGTCTTCTGTATAACTTTCTGACGAAATGCGACTTATCAAGAACGCGGAGAGGTTCAAGTTCCGTAAAGTGGGCCTTGGGGGACAGTTCCCGAACTCTTGTTTGAGAAGAAGGGGCTGATTCCTGCCTTGCAACAATTGATTATAGCCCAACCAAAACGGATATAGTAGACTCCTGCTGGTAGCTTCGCACTTCAAGACTGAGTTACAATATCCTTCAACCGCATTGCCCGGCCGGTCTGGATAGCCCCGAAACCGTACCTGTCCCTGATACGGTCGATGGCTTTGTTCAATTCCTCCGTCTTCCGGTTGGAAGAAGTAAATAACGTAGTCTGCTGACTAGCCTCCACCAGGTTAGACACGCCGATACCAATCAGTCGTAGCGCTTGTCTTTCCGTTTCCAGTGCTCTCTCCAGTAACTCAATACCCGTTTCAAATATTGCCCGATCAGTATCAATGCTTTCTCGAAGCGTGTGGCTGCGAGTAATGGTTGTAAAATCAGCGTACCGTAACTTCAGCGTCACGCATTTTGCCTGTTTGCCTTGCTTCCGGAGGTCGGCGCCTACCTTCTCGCTTTGGGTCCACAAAGTGGCTTCCAGAAACGAACGGTCTCGGGTATCCTCTCCGAAAGTGGTTTCGCGACTGATGGACTTAGCCTCGCCGGGCGGCAGCACTT